>JALXCH010000613.1 GCA_026991005.1 Calditrichia bacterium
TTCGATAAGAATATCATTAAAGAAAAAAATTCCGAGCGCCTGGATTTTGGGCCGCTCATTCCTCCCCGGGTGGGAGAAGTCATTCCGGGAACCCCTGCCCAGGAAGTCGGGTTGCAACGGGGCGATTTAATTGTGCGGATTGAGGGACAACCGGTAAAGAGCTGGGAAGAAATGACCGAAATCGTTCGGGGAAATCCCGATAAACCGCTGCTTTTCGAAATACAACGGGGCGATAAACTTCTGAAGCTTACCATCACCCCCAAGCCAACCGATGAAATTGACAAAGAAGGCAACAGCCATATCGTAGGGAAAATTGGCATTGGATTCTATTACGTCAAACGGAAATTAAGCCTGTTTCCTGCCCTGAAGGAAGGTATTCAACGCACGGTGTTTTTAACCACGCTCAACGTCCGGGCGCTGGGCTGGCTCATTACCGGGAAAAAATCGGCCAAAGAGATGCTGGGCGGCCCCATCATGATAACCAAAATGGCTGGCGATTATGCCCGCAGCGGTTTTGGCAGCCTGATGGAACTGATTGCCAATTTAAGCATTATGCTGGCTATCATTAACATCCTGCCCATCCCTGCCCTGGATGGCGGGCATATCATGATTGTGCTAATTGAGGAGATCCGCCGCAAGCCGCTCTCTACCCAGACCAAAGTACGGATCCAGCAGGTGGGTATGGCTATTCTGCTGGTGCTCATCGTCTTTGTGATGTACAACGATATCCTGCGGTTGCTGTAATTTCCGGAACGAGAATCGCAGGGGAAAATTCCAATAAACAAACAACAAATTCCAAATATTAAATGTTAGATAAATAAAAAAACGCGGGGAGCGCAATGAGCGCAGCAAAATAACAAATCCCAAAATCCAAAATACAAATTACAAATTACAAATCTCAAAGAACAAATAATTATTACAGGTTTTTTATTCGTGTCCATTCGTGTGATTCGTGGTTCTAATAATTTCAGTATTGTTTCGCCCCTTTGGGGCTCCAATTTGGGGTGTTCCTCATTCCCAGGGCTTCGCCCTGGTCTATCTAAGTTTGAGTGCTTCGCACTCCTGATGAAATAACGTTTCATTTTCACTTTATTGCAATTTTATTGGTTTTATAGTCCTGCCAAAAATTGTTTTGTTTCCCAGCAACGAATTGTGCCGATTTACACGAACCCGCCTAATTCAAAATTCTTAATTCAAAATTCAAAATTATTTCTGTCGTCCTTACAGGACTCAAATTGTTTGGATGTAATTCCCATTCCCATGGCTGAAGGCCATGGGCTAATATCTGTCGGCCACTTCGTTGCCTCACATCCTGCGAACCGATAGTTTTTTAAATCCAGAGATTTTATTTCGACCATCCGAAATATCCAATTAAAAAATATTTTTCCTTATTATTGGCAAAAATTCCATATCACAAATACCGTTTTTCATTCGCGTCAATTTGTGTGATTCGTTGGCAAATAATTTGTGGGTAAACATCCATTCGCATTATTCGTGGTTAAATCTTTCCCATTGCTGAAGGCCATGGGCTAATATCTGTCGGCCACTTCGTTGCCTCTCACCCTGCCAGGGGAAGTGACTTTTTTTAACGGAAGCAAAGTATTTACACCACAAGTACGTACGAATCTAATAATTCATAATTCAAAATTCAAAATTCTCAATTCCATCCGTGTCGCCCTTTCAGGGCTCAATTTTTGGAGTGGTCTTTATTTCTCAAATTTCCAATCTCCAATAATATTGTAAGTGCTTTTTCCAACCTAATTATCGATATTTTTTATTCGTGCCTATTCGTGAGATTCGTGGTTAAAATCTTTCCTGAAGGCCGTGGGCTAAATGCAGCGAGTGGCAGCGAGAGGAGCACTCGCTCCGGTTCACAAGGCGATTGAAAAATCTCATCTTCAAATTTTAAATTCATAATTAATTTGTATCCTACCCTGTAAAATCCTAATTTAAGCTCTATTTTTTAAACAGCGGGCCGATTTTCCGCAAAGCCAAGAAACCGAATGTTGAACCAAAAACTGCGAGGTTCGTTTTGGTACATTTACAAATCCTGGATCTGATCGTCATTGCCATTTTCTTTCTGATTATTTTCGGAATCGCCTTTTATTACTCCCGCCGGGCGGGAGACAGCACCGAAACGTTTTTCCTCTCTGCCCGAAACATGCCCTGGTACATCGCCGGTACGGCCATGGTTGCCACCACCTTTGCGGCGGATACACCTCTGGCAGTCACTGAACTGGTAGCTCGGAATGGAATTGCCGGTAACTGGCTGTGGTGGAATCTGGCCATCGGTGCCATGCTCACCGTATTCTTTTTTGCCCGCCTCTGGCGCCGTTCGGGAATTATGACCGACGTGGAGTTTGTAGAATTCCGCTACTCCGGTGCCGAAGCAGCTGTTTTGCGCGGCTTTCGCGCTATTTATCTGGGACTATTCATGAATGCCATCGTGCTGGGGTGGGTGCACAAAGCCATGGAAAAAATTTTCCAGGTCACCATCCCCGGCTTCAACCCCTTTCTGCTGGTGGTGATTGTGGGCAGCATTATCGCCATTTACGCCGCTGCCTCGGGATTACTGGGTACCGCCCGTACCGATAGCTTTCAGTTTGTTTTCGCCATGATTGGTTGCATCATTTTAGCAGTAATCGTGGTGAAGTTGCCCGAAGTAGGCGGCGCCACAAACCTGAAAGTAAAACTGGCACCGCAGATTCTGGAATTTTTCCCGCGCATTGGGGAAGTGAGTACCGGCGCTCTGGCCGGTGGTGTGCTGGCGTTATCCGTCGGTGCTTTTGTCGCCCATGTGGGGTTACAATGGTGGAGTAGCTGGTATCCCGGTGCCGACCCGGGTGGCGGTGGCTACATTGCCCAGCGGATGATGAGTGCCAAAGACGAAAAACACAGCCTCTTTGCCACCCTCTGGTTCACCATTGCCCATTACACGGTTCGCCCCTGGCCCTGGATTATCGTGGCGCTGGCCGCTCTGGTGCTGCTTCCCCGCGCCCAGAGCCCTCAGGCACTGCAACAGGAAAATCCCGCCCTCTACCAGCAGGTGGTGGAGGTGTACCAAAATCACTCATTACGACCGGAAACCATGCACCAGTACTCCGAAGAATTCCGGCAATTTTACGAAAAATACGAGAACACCATCGATCCCGGCATCATGTACCCCAAACTGATGTTGCGTTACCTGCCAGCAGGCTTGCTGGGATTATTGATTGCCGTCTTCCTGGCGGCGTACATGTCCACCATCGCTTCCCAGTTAAA
>JALXCH010000614.1 GCA_026991005.1 Calditrichia bacterium
CGCTGAAGGGAAAAATTGGGCAGGGTTTCGTAGCGGATGTTGGAGATCATCAGCACTGAAACCAGTAAAATGAGAATGAGAAAGATTTTAACCCAGCGCAACTGCTCCCAGAACTGGATATTGAATATTAGAAACGTGGCGATAGTCACTGCGGCTGCGGGAATGGGAAGCCCTTCGAAATGGGTCTTGTCGAATCCTTTCAGGCGAATATTAAACCGCGCCAGCCGGATTGAGCCAAACACCAGGGGAGCAAAACTTAACAACAGTCCCGGTGTACCCCAGCTAAAAAAGACCGCCTTGTAAGCCAGGTAGGACGGTGCAAAGCCAAAGGAGACCACATCGGCCAGGGAATCGTATTCCACCCCAAAACTGGAAGCGGCTTTGGTAAAACGCGCCACTTTGCCATCCAGGGCATCCAGCACGGCAGCGGCAACAATGAGCCAGGCGGCCTGGGTAATCTTCCCATTAGCAGCAGAAATAACGGAAAAATAGCCGCAGAACATATTGGCCATGGTAAACGCGCTGGGTACCCAATTGGTTTTTACTTTCACAAAAATACTCCGATTATGCTTTCTCCACCTTTAACTTTGTCGCCCACCTTGACGCGTAATTCTACCTGGTCTGGCAGGAAGAAGATATCCACCCGGGAACCGTAGCGAATCATTCCCATTCGCTCGCCTCTGGTAACAACCGAGCCCTCCCGTACTTCGCACACAATACGCCGGGCAATAATACCGGCAATCTGTTTAAACAACACCCGACGCCCCCGGGCATCCTCAATCCCAATCGCTGTTTGTTCATTTTCCAGAGAAGCTTTCTCCCGAAAAGCCGCCAGAAATTTACCGGGAATGTAGCGGAAATAAACCACTTTCCCGCTAATGGGAATGCGATTCACGTGCACATTGAACACGGAAAGGAAAATACTTACCCGCACCACCTCGGCACCAAAAAAGGAATCTTCCCGTTCCCGGACAATTTGCACCACCTTTCCATCGGCGGGAGAAACAATGGCCTGTGGATCGTCGGGAATCCGGCGTTCCGGATCTCGAAAAAAGAACAGGTTGAAAATACTAAAGATTCCCACGATAACCGCCGTGGCAATCACCGCCGGGAGCCGCGTCCAGAGAGCCAGAATCAGAAAAATGAGGAACACGATCCAGCTCCCGGCTACCAATCCCACACCAAAACGGGTGATGGCCATAAAAATCAATCTCCTAACCAATTAATCGTTCTTTTATTGCCGGATACACTGTTTTTGCCGTCTGGGGTGTAATGGTAAACACTTTGCGATCCAGCGTTCCGTCCGGTTTGTTGTCCCACACGGTAAAGGTATCCGGAGAAATCTCATCCGCCAGAAGCACCTGATTCCCCACCTTGCCAAATTCCATGGTGAAATGCGCCAGCGTTAAATGCTTGCGTAAGAAAAAGGATTTGAGCACGGCGTTCACTTTGGTACCGATGCGAATCATGACATTCATATCGCTGCGTTCGCACAAACCCAGTGCATAGGCATGGTAATCGTTAATCAAGGGGTACTTCAGCTTGGAATTTTTCAGATAAAGTTCCAGCACCGGGGTTTCCAGTTGCGTCCCTTCCTTGAGCCCCAGCCGCTTGCTCAACGTTCCGGAAGCGTAGTTCCAGATGACCATTTTCAGGTCAAACATTTCTGCTTTGCGCACCAGAATGCTTTTATCATCCAGTTTTCGCACAAAATGGGTGGGCACATTGTAACTGGTTAAATATTGAAAAAGATAGGCAGAAATTTCGGCGTTAATGGCACCTTTGCCTTTAACTTTCTCTCCTTTGGAACTGATTGATTGGGGAAGTACATCCAGAAATTCCATAATCAGTTGATCGGGCTCTTCCACCGTGTACAATTTTTTGGTTTTTCCTTCCAGGAAAGTCTCTTTAATCTTCACGTTCCACCTCCAGTTGTTAAATCAGCTTTAATCGTTTAAAGATATAATTTACATTTTTTAAGCGATTTTCCAAATTACAAATTAAATCTATTTCCGTTTCGGAAAGGTAACGGGTTACCTCTTCGTCTTTTTTCAATTGGTCGGGGAAGGATGTCCCCTGCTCCCATACCTTCAGCGCGTTGCGTTGAACAATGCGATACGCCTCCTCCCGGGTGAGTCCTTTTTCAATCAGCTTCAGCAACACCGGCTGGGAATAAATTAAACCATGGGTGGATTCCAGATTCTGTTTCATGCGCTCGGGATGAACCACCAGTCCCTGAATAACCTGAATGGTTTTGTGCAGCATGTAATACAGGGTCATAGTGGCGTCGGGAATGATGATGCGTTCCACAGAGGAATGGGAAATATCGCGTTCGTGCCACAGAGCCAGATTCTCCATAGCGGTGGTTGCGTAACCGCGCAGTAAACGTGCCATGCCGCTAATCCGTTCGCACACAATGGGATTTTTTTTGTGGGGCATAGCCGAGGAACCCTTCTGCCCCTTTCCAAACGGTTCTTCCACTTCCAGCACCTCCGTTTTTTGCAGGTGCCGAATTTCAGTGGCGATTTTTTCCAGATTCCCGCCAATTACAGACAGGGCATTCAAGAAGTCCGCATGACGGTCTCGCTGGATGATTTGTGTGGAAATAGGTGCCGGTTGCAGCCCCAATTTCTCACATACGTACGTTTCCACATACGGATCGAGATGATCGAAAGTCCCTACCGCTCCGGAAATTTGCCCCACTGCGATAGTTTCCACAGCGCGCTGCAACCGCTGGATGCTCCGTCCGGTGTCGCTGTACCACAACGCTAATTTCAGTCCAAAAGTAATCGGTTCGGCATGCACCCCGTGGGTTCGTCCCACCATAACGGTGTCCCTAAATTCCAAGCTGCGGACTTTGAGCACCTCCTGTAATTCTTCCAATTTTTTCAGAAGGAGCTCACCCGCCTGTTTCATCTGCACCGCCAGCGCTGTGTCCAGGACATCCGAGGAGGTCATTCCGTAATGAATAAACCGCGCGGCAGGCCCCACATACTCCGCCACATTGGTCAGGAAGGCAATTACATCGTGCTGCACCGTTTCTTCAATCTCCTGAATGCGGCGTACATCGAAACGCGCTTTCTGGCGAATTTCCTCCAGCGCCCAGGAGGGAATGCGCCCCAGTTCTGCCTGGGCTTCGCAGGCCAGAATTTCAATATCCAGCCAGATGCGAAATTTGTTCTCCTCTTCCCAGATGTGTGCGATTTCCGGGAGTTTGTACCGTTCAATCATTATTCTTCCGGTTGTTTCATTAATTTCAC
>JALXCH010000615.1 GCA_026991005.1 Calditrichia bacterium
CGGTTCGCCGTACGGGCCGTATTGGTCGTAAGCAGCAATTTCCCACACATACACTTTCGTCCAATCCCTATCTACCAGATCGTGCCGGATGCGCAAGTATCGAATATTCACCGGGGATGATAAATAGGTTACCACGCGGGATAAAGCATCGGGATTCAGATTGGTCAGTACCGTGAAGGAGGTGCCATCCACACTCCCCAGCAAGGTTGACGAAAGAACAGGATCATTGGGGCCAGGCCAGTGGCGGGTTTCAATCCACTGAACAGATCGCACCTCCCCAAAATCCACCGTGATGGTTTCATAAATTTCCGAGAGGGTAGCCACCTCGAACACCTTAAAGTTGGCTGAACTCTGCAGCTTCAGATGCCGAACGGTGAGATTCCCCTCGTTCGTGATCGAGACATGCTGGTAATTTTGAGCGGTGGAGATGGTATCCATTGCCACATCACCCGTATCGGTCACCGCATAGATTTCCACAGAAGCAGTGAGGTACAATTTCACAGTAACCCGTTTCACCACCGCGGGCGAAGGTAAAAATATTTCCAGGAAGGCACTTCCCTGCTGCGTTTCAATCTGCGCGGCTGTATTGGAATTGCCATCGGTAGCATTGGCGATATTCTGCCCGTTCGAAAGGAGATAATTCCCCTGCGCACAGGCATTCAATAACAGATTCAAATCCTCCCGGTTAATATAGCCGGTTGGCAGGGGCGCACCGGATTGCCAGAACGTATTGTCGTCCCCGTCGATGACATGCTCGGGAACGGCATCGGGAGTATAGGAAGTGGCAGTAACCGTCGCGCTTTCGGTAAACGAAGCTACCACGCCCGCATCCGGATCCCAACTCTGCGGAAAAAGTGAAAGATAGCTCCCAAGGAGCAGGAAAAATCCCAGTCCAATCTGTTTGAGATGCATCGCTTTACCGGATTTTTTAGAACCGAACAGGCTTGGTTCGTTGTAACAACTATTGGTTCAAAAATATAATAGGTGGTGAAGGAAAAATAAAGGAAAAAGCCACCAGAAAGAGGCTGGTTACTGTTCAGAGGTGGCACTGTTTCGATTGGAGTTGTTCCATTAAAACACAAAGATTTCACCCAAATTCAGCCAGAGTTCCGGGTAAAACTGAAGTTCTCGGATAACCCCTCCCGAAATGTAAAAAGCGGCAGAAGATCCCCTCTGCCGCTGAATATTCAAAAACTGTCTTACCCATCACTACTTGCGGAACATTTCGTCCTGATAAATTTTTTCGGCAATTTCCAGGAAGGCTTTGGCCGAAGCGCTTTCGGGATTTTTCGCTACAATGGGGATTCCCAGGTCTCCGGCGTCGGTCACTTCGGGTTCGATGGGAACCTGCCCCAGCAAGGGTACTCCCAGTTCCTGCGCCGAACGGGCTCCCCCGTTGCTGCCAAAAATAAAGGATTTCTTTCCGCAATGGGGGCACACAAAATAGCTCATATTCTCCACAATACCCAGTACTCGGGTGTTTACTTTCTGGAACATCTTCAATCCCCGGCGGGCATCCACCAGCGCCACTTCCTGGGGAGTGGTGACGATAACCGCCCCCGTGAGGGGTGTTTTTTGCACCAGAGTAAGCTGCGCATCGCCGGTTCCCGGGGGCAAATCAATCACCAGCACGTCCAGTTCGCCCCACACCACATCGCGCAGAAACTGCTCCACCGCCTTCATCACCAGCGGCCCGCGCCAGATGAGCGGGGCATCCCGATCCACCAGAAATCCCATGGACATCATCTTGATGCCAAATTTCTCCAGCGGAATGATTTTCTGCTCCGGAGTGACCGCGGGTCGTTCCTCAATGCCCATCATAATTTGCACGCTGGGGCCGTAAATATCGCTGTCCATCAGCCCAACCTTCAGTCCGTGCTGTGCCAGGGCAATGGCCAGATTGGTGGCAACCGTGCTCTTCCCCACACCCCCTTTACCAGAGGCTACGGCCAGAATATTTTTAATTCCGGGGATTTCCTCCCGGTCGGCCCAGGGATCGTCGCTGCTCTTTTTCGCTTTCAGCTTAACGCTGGGGATGCTTTCCACGACAAACACCTTGTACTCAGGAAAAGTGCTTTCCAGCGTCTTCTGGATGGAATCTTTAATCTCGGTCTTGGTTTGTTCGTTCTTGGTAGTAAATTTAAGCGTTACCGTGAGGCGATCGTCTCCCACTTCGATATTTTGCACCACACCAAACGAGACAATGTCCCGGGTAAAACCCGGATATTTAATTCGGGAAAGGACTTCCCTGACCTGATCCGCATTTATCTGTGCCATCCATATCTCCTTCCGTTACAATGTTCATATATTAAAAAATATTCGTCTATTTAATCCATCTTAATTTCTGGATTTTCGATTTCCCGGAATGGTGAAATCAACCCGGCAGGCGGCTCTACGATAGCACCAATTCCGGAATTTTCACACTATTAGATTCCGTACTCCACCCAAAGGATGCAGAAATTTTCAGAAAATTTACCCCACGGGGAAACGGAATCTGCCCGGTCGTTCATTTAAACAAAATTGCTTTATTCTTATTCAGAAAAAGCCGGGCATACAACCAGGCACCTGCCGCCACACCCAGGGAATCGGCCAGCACGTCCAGGACATCCATCTTCCTCCCCGGCACAAAATACTGGTGAATCTCGTCCGAAATGGCATACAGAATTCCAAAAAAGATGGCAAAAAGAAGAGCCTGTTTTTGCAGTTGCGTAAATAGTCCCTGGAAATAAAATGCTCGAATTAAAGTAACACCATACACACCGTAAAACAGAAAGTGCTCTAATTTATCCTGCCAGCTAAATCCCAGATCCGGACCCTTCAGGTTGGGAATAGAGGAGAGAACAAAAATCAGCACAGTCCACGCCAGCGCCGGAAAATAGTACTTCACGAAATTGCCCATACCAGATTTCCTTTCGTCTAATATCTCCGCTCCATTCAATGTTTCTCTTCATTTTCTAAAAGCCCAATTTACAATTATAAAATTGCCTCTTCCAACAACGGGATTTTTTTATTTACCTTTTTAAAGAGAAGAAGAGCTAATTTTGAATTGATCTTTGCAACCACAAAAGCAAATAAGACCACAGAATGCACAGAAAACGCAGAGGCCAGAAAAGGCACAATGGAAAACCGAACCTTTAGGAAGGTATCGTCAAAAATTTAACCACGAATGAAAAGCATTTATTTTTGCCCAGTAGAGTAGAAAAGGGAATGTAAAGGGAATTCCTTTACATTCGCCTTTCCCCTCGTCAAACCGGACGTG
>JALXCH010000616.1 GCA_026991005.1 Calditrichia bacterium
CCACTCCGGGCGAGCCCAATTTCGACCAGACCGATAAGGATGAATCCGACCAGATTGGTTTAAGCAGTTTCGACTATTTCGTCCCGGCGGGCGATATTGCCATGGCAGACGACAACGAGATGTGGCAGCGCATGCAACCAGGTTTCTTTGATGTGCCCTCTTCCTTCCAGAACGGGCGTCCCACTGCCGGTGAGGATGGCGATTTCGTGTACGGTTCGGGTTACTTCCCCATGACGCCGGGACAAACCGAGCGCCTCTCTCTGGCATTGATTTACGGCTGGGATCTGGACGATATGGTGAAAAAGCTGGAGACGGTGCGCAAGATTTACAATTCCGATTACCGCTTCCCCATCGCACCGCTCAAACCAATTCTTACCGCCATTGCCGGGGACGATAGCGTGGTGCTGTACTGGGATCGCGGAGCGGAAAAATCGTTCGACCAGGTGCTGCGGGAATTCGATTTTGAGGGGTACAAAATTTACCGCTCAACCGATCCGGATTTCAATGATGCCCGGGTTATTACCAATTCCGCCGGAAATCTGGTGGCTTATAAACCCATTGCCCAGTTCGACCTGATTGATGGTATCTCCGGCTGGTACTATCCGCCCAACGATATTTACCAGACGCTGCAAGGATGGTCTTTCAATCTGGGGAGTGAGACAGGGTTGCAACACTCCTATGTGGATTACGATGTGGAAAACGGGCGCACCTATTACTACGCCGTGGTGGCTTACGACAAAGGGGTGGATTCCACCGGAGTGATTCCTTCAGAATGTACCAAAGCCATCAAACGCAGCGAAACGGGAGAAATTATTCTGGATGTGAACACCGCCATGGTAACACCCTCGCCGGCTGTGGCAGGCTACCAGGCGCCAAAGAGCCGGGAAGAGCTGGAACATGTGAAGGGCGATGGTTACGGAACCATTTCCTACAAAATAATCGATCCCACCGCCCTTACCGGCCACGATTACGAAGTAAAATTCTGGGATACCTCCAACGATGGCATCGATAACAATAACAACTGGACGCTGAACGATGATGTGGGAGCCGATGGCATTCCCAATACCGGCGATTACGGAGAAGGCGACCACATACCCACTCCCGGCGAGCCCAATCTGGATTTTCGCGATCCCAAAGAGATGGAAGCCATTACCACCCGCTACGCGGTGCAGGATTTGTACGAGTACAGCGAAAACTTTACACCCGACGACACAAATTTTGTGAATATCAGCCGCAGTCATCTGGTGGAAGGAAGTGTGGTGGTGCAGGATGGTCTGGGCAATGTGGTACCGGATTCCCTTTACGTGATTGATTACGAGGAAGGCGCCATCAAAGCAGCTTATTCCGGTGCCCTGAAAGACCAGACCCACACCATTCGCTATCAGTACTATCCGGTGTACTTCAGTCCCTACATGCAGGGAACGCCCTGGATTCCCTATGTAAAGGATAGCGACATCTTCGACGGACTGACCCTGGAATTTAACAACATCTGGGTTACCGAACCGGACTCCACCCGCAGTGGCTGGAACAATCCCGATATTCAGTACAGCTACGATTTGAATTTCGAGATCATTCAGCATCCGGTAACGGGAGAGAAGTTGAAACCCATATTCTTCCCGTCTAACTACGAGATTCGCATGTACGACCATGTGGTGGATACCACCAGCGATTTCTTCCAGGTACCGGCATTTCCGCCTTCTCCCCGTAAGTTCGAAATCGTAAACACCACCGGTGGTTACAAAATTGAATATGTGCACAACGATGCGGATGGCGATTCGCTGCCTTCGGTGGGGGAACGGGTCATCTTCCTGGAAAAAGATCCTTCCGGGAATTTCACGGTGTACACCTGGCAATTCCTGCTGAAAACCGACAATCCCGGTTACCACTACCAGTTTAAGCAGGGCGATATTTTGACGCTGGCTGCGAAATTCCCCTTCAACAAATTCGATAAATTTACCTTCCGAACCGAAGTGCCTCAGGTTAATGTCACGGAAGCGAAACAGTCGCTGGACAATATCAAGGTGGTGCCCAATCCGTACATTGTGGGACACGAGTTTGAACCGCCTTTGCCGCCGGGGGTGACCAGCGGGCGGGGTGAGCGCATCCTTTATTTCACCCATCTGCCGAAGGACTCCAAAGTGCACATTTTTACCGCCCGCGGCGAGCATGTGATTACCCTGCAGGGGCCAACTTCAGTGTTCGATGGCACCATTACCTGGAACATGAAGACCAAGGAAAATCTCGATATTGCTTACGGGGTGTATTTTTATGTGGTGGAATCGCCCGTTGGGGAGAAACGGGGCAAATTTGCAGTGATTAAGTGAAATCAATGTGAGGTCTGGAATGAGCATCCGTCAACCAGTTGGTGTATTTTTATTGATGCTTTTCGGAATGGCGATATGGGGGAAGGGGGTACAGGCGCAGGACAAAGTAGGTACTTCTGCGGCACCTTTTCTGGGAATAAACATTGGAGCGGCAGCTACCGCGATGGGAGGTGCCTATGTGAGCCTGGCTCGGGATGCTTCCACCATTTACTGGAATCCTGGCGCTACCTCCCGCCTGGAACACTCGGTGGCTAATTTCACCCACACCAAGTGGTTCGTAAATACCAGCTACAACTGGGCTGGTGTGGTTCTGAAAATGGGTGGTGCCAATGCTCTGGGACTGAATCTGGCTATCCTGGATTACGGGGAAGAGGAAGTGACCACGGTACACTATCCCGAAGGCACCGGCGAACGCTGGAGTGCACAGGATTTATTTGCTTCAATCTCTTATGCGCGGAACCTTACCGACCGTTTCTCCATTGGGGGGGCGGTAAAGATTATTCAGCAGAAAATTTTTCACGAAGTTGCCACCGGATATGCCGTGGATATTGGATTGCTCTACATCACTCGCTTTAACGGCATGCGGCTGGGGATGAGTATTCAGAACTTCGGAACGGAGATGCAACTGGATGGCAAAGACCTGATTAGATCCTACGACATGGATCCCAACCATCTGGGGAACAATCCCAATATTAGCTCCAAATTGCGTACTCAGTCCTGGCCGATTCCTCTGTTCTACCGGGTAGGCGTGTCCATGGATGTGGTGCGGTTTGGTGGTGGTGCCATTATGCTGGCGACCGATGCTTTAATTCCCAGCGATAACTCCACGGTGTTGAATGCCGGTATGGAACTGCGCTGGAATAAAGTGTTTTTCCTGCGCGCCGGTTACAAATCAATTTTACGTGAGGAAACCCAGGAAGGACTGACTGCCGGATTGGGAATCCACTATTTTATCCCCGGCCTGGGACGGGTGAGCATGGACTATGCTTACAACGATTACGGTTTACTCCAGGCGGTTCATGTGCTTGGGTTGGGGTTTGAGTTTTAAGAGGAGGGGAATAAGGTAAATAAGGGAAATAGGGTTTATAAGGGAATAGAGGAAATAGGGTAGATAGAGTGTAATTAAAGGAAATAGGGAAAACAGGTATATAAGACAGTTGTGGATTGCATTAAAGTTTTAATGGAAAATGTCCTCAGGATGGTGTGTATGAAATGTCCGCTCCCAGAGTCTCCAAAGGAGTCCAAAGGACCTATGGACATAAGAACCTAAAGATCTGCGGAAAGGATGCTGTGCATAAAATGAGTAAAAGATTAACTTCATGAGGAGGTAGGTAGATTGTTTTATAAATTTTGTATATTTAAACTTGTTTTAATTTAATTCGTGCGCATTCGTGAAATTCGTGGTTAGTGAACGAAATTTGCATTTTGGGATTTAAAATGTTGCTGCGGTTTTTATTTGATTTTTGAGTATTTGTCATTTGGATTTTGACATTTGTTATTTGGTACCTGGAATTTGTCATTTGATGTTTAAAATGTATCGTTTATTGTTTGGAATTTGTCTTTGGGTATTTGGAATTTCCTTGTGATTTGGGATTTGTCATTTGGAATTTCCTTGTGATTTGGGATTTGTCATTTGGAATTTCTTTAATTAATTGTTCTTCTTAATTAAACAAAAGGAGCCGCTATTATGAGAAGGGTTACACGAATCGGGTCAGTGCTTATTTTGCTGCTGGCCATCGGATTATTATCTGCCCAGACGGTAAACGTCACGTTCCGTCTGAACACGGCTACTGTGCCGGACACGGTGGGGCCAAACTCCGTCGTTCAGGTGCGTGGTAGCGTTGCCCCGTTGACCTGGGGAAGCGACACCCAGGGAAATATGACCAACGTGGGCGGCGACTACTGGGAAGTGACGCTGGCCTTCCCGGCAGGGAGCAGCATTCAGTACAAATTCTTTGTGAATGCTGCTGGCGATCCCAACGGAAACGGCTGGGAAAGCAACGTGAACACCGGTTCCGGCAACCGGGAATTTACCGTGGGTACCGCCGATACGGTACTGCCGCTGCAGTTCTTCAACAAGCAGTTTGGGAACGATCCCCTGTTCACGCCTTACGTTCCCACCGATTCCATCGATGTGTGGTTCCGGGTGAACATGCAGGCTTATGTGCCGTTCGATCCCAACAACCACATCATCATGGTTAAAGGTGCTCGCTGGCCCGGAGCACTGGGAGACCTCACCTGGAACTCCGACAGTACTCTGGGAATCCTCACCCCGGAAACCGGTTCGGATAATCCGGGACAGTTTGTCTATCCCGCAGAAAACTTCTGGTCGGGGCGTATCCGCATTCCCAAGGACTCGGTAACGGCGGGTGAGACCATCGAGTACAAATTCATCATTGCGGATAAGAACAATCCCACCAGCATTGTGGAATGGGAAGGTATCGACAACCGCACCTTCAACATTCCCCAGGACAAGGCAGATACCACCCTGCACTGGGTGTGGTGGAACAATATCCCCTACGTGCCGCCGCAAGGTAACGACACTGCCACAGTGAAATTCCGTGCCGACCTGACCCAGGCCATCAACGAAAACGGGTTTAGCATTGGCGACACCCTGATTGTGAAATGGGGTTACAACGGCACAGCGAATTTCTCCCAGGATACCCTGGTGAACGAGTTCCTCACTAACTACTATTCGGTGGAAGTCCAGGTGGAAAATGTAATTCCGGGAAGCAACCTGCAATATCAATACTATCTGGTTAAACACGGGTCGGAATATCGCGAAATTTTCTTTGATTACGATGATCCCGTCACAGCCTCGCAGGAAAAACGCAAAATTTACCTGCCCGATCCGCTGCCCACGGTTGTAGAGGTTCAGGATACTTCCAGCGACATGACGGCGTTGCATCGGATGCCGCGCTTCCAGAACACCTCGCCCATCTCCCAGCCGGTGCTGGTCACTTACACCTGCGATCTGCGTCCGCCGTATTATCAGGTGCTGCTGGAAGGGGATACCATCCAGAATATTCAGGGAAGCAACTGGTGGATTTATCCCGGTCAGCAGGATTCCATTTTCGCCTGGGGCGTGTACATCAACGGTCCCGGAAATGGAACTCCCGGCTGGCAGGGCTGGAATCCCATTGACCTGGCACCGTACAAGATGTACGACGATGGAACCCACGGCGACATGACGCCCGGTGACTCCATCTACGCTTACCAGCATCTGTTCTCCCCCGACAGCGGAGACATCGTCGGGCAGGAATTCAAGTTCGGAATTGGCGGTGGCGATAACGAAGGTGGAAACACCGGCTACGGCTTGAACCACTTCGAAAATATCGACGACAGCCAGCCGGAATTCACCATCCATAGCGATTTCGGTTCCATTAATCCCGGATTCTACTGGCGCTGGGATTTCAATAACCATGTTGTGGGCATCGAAAATAGCGAGCCGGTAACGGTGGTGCGCACACCGCGGCTGGATCCCAACTATCCCAACCCGTTCAACCCGGTAACCACCATCAATTTTGTGCTACCCAAGACGATGGATGTGAAGCTGGTGATTTACGACGTGCTGGGTCGGAAAGTGCGTACCTTGCTGGATGGGAAGCAGCGTCCCGGTGCCCATCGCGTGCTCTGGAATGGTACCGATGATCATGGCAAAGTGGTGGCTTCCGGTATCTACTACTATCGCCTCACCACCGAAAATTACGATAAGACCATGCGCATGCTGCTCATCAAATAAGCGCTTTCCCGGCGAATATGCGTGGTTTTTATTGGGGACCCAAAACCTCGTGTTTTGGGTCTCTTTCTATCGACCATGAGTGAAGAGGTTGTGTGAAAACGCTATGTCAACAGAATATTTATTCATTGTCATTCAAAGCAAAACATAGCCCCGAGCTTCCTGCGGAGCATCCCTATGGGAAGCTCGGGGAACATAAATCCAAACTAAAAATTGGGCTTTAGCCCAATTTTAGGCTAAAGCCTTATTTTGAGAGAGGTATTCAGTGATCCACGAGCTTCCACAGGATGCTGCGCAAAAAGCTCGTGGCTATGACGACACAAAAAGATGCAGCATTCTGAAAATATTATTTTTAAATACAAATATACAATAAATATATGCATTTATATATTAATACAGGAATTATAGAGTCCGTAGAGAAATGCTTAATTTATTAAATAATACAAAACTTTCTCCCACAGGATCGGTATCCGACTATATTTTTAGTATTAAACAAATACTATGAGTGGCAATATGCATGATATTGTTAAAATATAATTTTGATTTTCGTTCTTACACGGCCTCTAAATGTTCAACAATACTCTCGGATTTCGTGTAACATTTTTCGAGAGAGAAACGGAAACGTTGACTCGGGAAAAAATGCGGGAAAATCATGACCATTCTTGATTATGGGATTGTGCTTCTTTATTTGCTGGGAATTGTGGTGGTGGGGTTGCTGCTTCAGAAGAAAGCCTCCACGGATATCGATTCTTATTTTTTAGGGAATCGGGGACTCCCCTGGTGGGCGCTGGGTGCTTCGGGAATGGCTTCCAATCTGGATGTGAGCGGTACCATGATTAACACGGCGTTTGTTTTTGCCCTGGGTGCCAGTGGCTTTTTTATTGAAATTCGGGGCGGGGTTACCCTGATTATGGCGTTTTTAATGATTTTTATGGGGAAGTGGAACCGTCGTGCCCAGGTGATGACTCTGGCGGAATGGATGCATTTTCGTTTCGGGAAGGGGAAAGAAGGGGACGTCGCCCGCCTCATCAGCGCCATCTCTGTAATCGTGATTACCATTGCCATGATTACCTACTTCGCCATCGGTTCCGGGAAGTTTATTGCCGAGTTTCTGGGAATTCCCCCTTTCTGGGGAATGAGTTCCGAGTTCTGGGCATCTACCCTGATGATTGTGCTGGCCATGATTTACACCGTCGCTTCCGGTTTGTACGGAGTGGTGTGGACGGATGTGTTTCAGGGGGTGCTTATTTTCGGGACCATCCTGTTCATTACCATCATGGTCATTACCCAGGTGGTGCTGCCGGAGAGTTTTGAGGTCTCCATGCCCCTGCGCGATGGGGGTTTTATGGCTTTGCAAACCACCCGGGACGCCTGGACCAGCGTTGTGCCGCGCTGGAAACTGGATATTCCCGCTGAATCATCCTATTCCATTTACAACCTGTTTGGAATTGCCATTCTGTTCTATCTCTTCAAAGTAACCATTGAAGGGAGTGGCGGTACCAGCGGGTACATGATTCAGCGCTATTTTGCTGCCCGCAGCGATCGCGAAGCCGGGTTACTCTCTCTGTTCTGGACGTTTTTGCTCTCCTTCCGCTGGCCGTTTATCATGGCGGTGGCGATGCTGGGAATTGCTTACGGTACCTCTCACGGAGTGATTGGTGACCCGGAGCGGGTGCTGCCGGTGGTAATTGACCGCATGGTACCCATTGGGGTGCGAGGATTTCTGGTGGCAGGATTAATGGCGGCGGCCATGTCCACTTTCGATAGCACGGTAAACGCGGGCGCGGCCTATTGGGTAAAGGATATTTACCAGGCGTACATTAATCCCCATGCTTCGGAGAAGACTCTGATGCGCCACAGCCGCTGGGCATCGGTGATTATTGTGGTGCTGGGACTGGCTTTCTCCCTGCTCATTAAAAATATCAACGAAATCTGGGGCTGGATTACCATGAGCATTGGTGCCGGGATGCTCATTCCGCAACTTCTGCGCTGGTACTGGTGGCGGCTGAACGGCTATGGGTTTGCCATTGGAACGGTGGTGGGAATGATTGCCGCGGTGGTGCAGAAGTATTTTTATCCCGATGTTCCCGAATATGTCTCCTTCCTGTGGGCAAGCGGTACTTCGCTGGTGGGGCTGATTATTGGAACCTATTTAACCGAACCCACCCCCCGGGAAGTGCTGGACAATTTCTACAAAACCACCCGACCCTTTGGCTGGTGGCAACCCGTGCGGCAAAAACTGCCGGAAACCGTCCGGCAAAAGATTGATGCCGAGAACCGCCGGGACATCATCGCCACTTTTTTTGCAGTGCCCTGGCAGGTGGTGCTCTTCCTTACGGGAATGACCATCGTTATGCGTACCTGGCATTCCTTCCTGTACCTTGCCGGATTGTTGGTGGTGCTTTCTGCGGGACTTTATTATTTCTGGTTCCGCCATCTTTCCGATGAAGTGAAATTGGATGAGGATGCTTCGTGAGTCGATACGGACACATCTGGAAAATGCTTCCCGTGCTGTTTCTCCTTTTCCTTTTTCTGGGATGCCATCAAGCGCCGAAGGAGAAAATTGTGGTGTGGACTTCCATGCGACCCGTGGAGCGGGATTTCCTCCAGAAGAAGATGGATGAATTTGCCCGGCGGCATCCTGGCTACCAGTTTGTGCAACTGTTTTACGCTCCGGAAGAACTGCGTACCAATTTTATCATTTCGGCGCTGGCAGGCAAGGGACCGGCGCTCATTCATTGCGCCAGCGATTTCATCGGTCCCCTCTCGGAATTGGAGGTGATTCGCCCGCTGGAGGATTTATTCCGGAAATCGTTTCTGGACAGTTTTATTACCGAGCCGTTCCCTGCCAATACGGTGTTTCAGGGGCATCTCTATCAAATTGCCGATCGGGTGGGGAATCATTTGTGTCTGGTGTACAATAAGGAGCTGGTTCCGCAGCCACCGCAAACGATTTCGGAACTCATTGCTCTGGGAAAAACGCTGGTACGCGATACCGATGGAGACGGCACTCCCGATACCTACGCTCTGGCCTGGAATTACACCGAGCCGGCTTTTGCCGTGCCTTTTATTGGTGGCTATGGCGGCTGGGTGATTGATGACCACAATCGGCCCACCCTCAACACTCCTGCGGTGGTGAAAGCGGCACAGCTCATCTACGATCTGGCCAATAAGTACCGGATAATCCCCCGGGAGTGCGATTACGAAACGGCCAATGCGCTGTTTCTGGATCGCCGGGTGGCAATGATTATTAATGGACCCTGGAGCTGGGGGACGTATCTGAAAAATGGGATTCCCATTGGACTGGCGCGCATTCCTAAAATAGATGAAACCGGCTTGTGGCCTACACCGATGGTTTTCCCCATGGGGTATGTGTTCAATGTGAATTTGAAAGGGGAGACGTTGCAGGTGGTGCGGGAGCTGGTGCGTTTTTTGACCTCTCCCCGGGTGGAGCTGGAGTTTGCCCGGCAGTTTAACATTATCCCTTCCCGTAAGGATGTGATACGCGCTCCGGAATTGATGTCCCGCGAGCTCTATCGCTCGGCGCTGGATCAGATGATGGTGGGGCGTCCCATGCCGGTGGTTACGGAAATGCGCTGGATATGGGATGCTATGCGGCCGGCCTATCAGGGAATTTTTACCCATCAGTACACCCCGCAACAGGCCGCCGAAGAAATGCAGCGCCTGGCCGAGAAACTGATTCGGGAAAATCGGGAATAACGCGCTGGGTAAATTAAAAATGTCCGAAGGATGCTGTGCAAAAAATGAAAAATGTAAAATGTCCGCTCGCAGAGCCCGTATCGGGTAGTATTCTGTGCAAAAAATGTCTAAAGGGTGCTGTGCATAAAATAATACCTTTGGCGAACTTCGCGATTCCCTGGTGCTCTTTGCGGTTTTAGAAAAATAACCGCAGAGTTCGCAAAGGTGGCGCAAAGTACGCGGTGAAGCATTCTGCAAAAAATTACAAATCCTTTGCGACCTTTGCGAATTCTTGGCGTCCATTGCGGTTAAAAAAACACAGAGAACACAGAAGGCACTGAAGGGAATGAAAAATGTCCGAAGGATGCTGTGCATAAAATGGGGATTGGTTTTGAACGCTGGACAGGAGGATTTTTAATTCTGGTATTTTAAAAAATAAACCGCAAAGAACGCAAAGGTGGCGCAAAGCGCGCGGTGCAGCATTCTGCAAAAAATATGCAAATCCTTTGCGACCGTTGCGGTTAAAAAACTACAAAACTTAATGGTAACGCAAAGAAACGAAGGATGGCAAAATAACACCCGTCCCGAAGGGACGGAATGCCACTAGCCCACAAATTCCATTTGTGGGAAATGGAAAAAACCAAAACAAACCCCGTCCCGAAGGGACAGAATGAACAACGCGTTGGCGCCGGTATTTTGAAATTTGTGATTTGAAATTTGGAATTTGTTATTTGGAATTTGTTATTTGAAATTTGTTATTTGAAATTTAACCCTTCAGGTTGTACATGAATACTGTGGTAGGAAAATTCGGAAACACCAATCGCCTGGCCTATCTCTACACCGCACCCGCCCTGATTATCATGGGACTGGTGGTGGTGTACCCATTTCTCTACAATGTGGTCATTTCCTTTTCCAACATGAACTTAACCCACTTCCGCCAATGGCACCTCATTGGCTGGC
>JALXCH010000617.1 GCA_026991005.1 Calditrichia bacterium
CCGGATTTCGCTACACCCATCCTGCGCTCCGTCACTTGCAAGATCAAATCATCGGGGAATATGATTTCATTCAACACGATAGCATTACAGCCAACCAGCCCGGAGATGCCAAGCATCAGGATTCCCACGGAACGCTGACGCTGTCTGTTATTGGGGGATTTTTGAGTGACACTCTGATTGGGCCCGCTTTTGATGCCCGGTTCATTCTGGCCAAAACGGAAAAAATCGATCAAGAGATTCATCTTGAGGAAGACAACTGGGCTTTTGCAGCGGAATGGGCAGAGCAATTGGGGGTGGATATTGTCTCCAGTTCTCTGGGTTATTCCGTTTTCGACGCCGGGGAAGGAAATTACACTTACCGGGATATGGACGGACAGAGCACCATTGTCACCCAGGCGGCCAATTTTCTGGCTCAGCACGGGGTTCTGGTGGTGAATTCGGCGGGAAACGAAGGTTCCTCATTCTGGTATTACATCACCGCCCCGGCAGATGGGTTTTACGTACTGGCTGTGGGCGCCGTGCGTTCCGATCACGAACTGGCCTACTTCAGTTCCCATGGGCCTACTTTCGATGGTCGCATTAAACCGGATGTGGTGGCGCTGGGAGTGGAAGTATTGGGTGCTGCAGCGGGCGGTGGTTATTACCGGGCCAGCGGCACTTCCCTGAGTTGCCCCTTAACGGCTGGCATTGCCGCACAAATTCTACAGGCTTTTCCGGATTTAACTCTGACGGAAATTTTGCGGATTATGCGCAAATCCGGGGATAATGCTGAACATCCAAACAACGACCGGGGTTGGGGCGAGGTAGATGCGCTGCGGGCGTACAATCTGGCACAGAAAAAACCACCGCAACCACCCGCATTTTTCGAGGTACAACCACCCTGGCCGAACCCGTACTTCGGTATGGGGAGCATCATCAATTTTCAGGTGATTCTTCCCGAAGCTCATCCCATTATACTGGAAATTTACACCATCCTGGGGCAACGTGTGGTTCGCATTGAACAGAGCGGGCGGGTAGGGGCAAATCTGCTCTGGTGGAATGTAAAGGAGACCCATTCCTTTCCCATTGCCAGTGGAATCTATCTGTACCGCATCACCAGCGGCCCCTGGAAACAAATTGGAAAATTAGTCTTTAGCAAATAAAACTCATTTGATTCAATAAAATCCCAAACAACAAATGAGAAATTCAAAAGGATAAAAAATTTTGAATCTCAATTAACAAATAGCAAAAGGGAAAGAGAAAAGAGTGTAAAAATGAAATAAGTTCAAACATATGCCCTATGCCCTATGCTCTATGCCCCGGATCCGTTCAGATCCCCCTATTCCCCTTATAAACCCTATAAACCCTATAAACCCTATAAACCTGTTATGTAAAAAAGCAAGTAAAATTTTAGGGTACTCCCCAGAAAAAGTATACTATTCTTACCCTCTATCACAGAGGAATTTTTTCATTTAAATAATCAGTATCTAATAAGCTCCAAATAATATTTTGCTTTTTCACCAGAAATCAAATAAATTGATTTTGCCTGGTGAAACGGAAGCGGGCTCTGCTGGGGAGCAACCCGCCAGGGATAGCCAGGTCCATGGGAATAAGTGAGAGCGCAGATGATTTTCCATCATCTGTGCTCTTCCCTTATAGGACTTACTGGCTATCTAATCACACTTATTTTCATGGCAATGCCTCAAAAAACCCATTTACCCTTTTAATAGCATCAATAGAGCAAGTATGTGCTTGGAGCCTTAGAATACTGAGTGAATGGAATCTCTCCTTAATTTAGACTCCAAATAGAACAGGAATATCAAAGCCGTTTAGCTTCAAATTTAGATTTGTAGGTCTATCTAATATCTGTTTGATTTCCGAATTTTAGATTCCAACCTGTTATTCGCCCTCTAAGTGGCAATTTATTGTTCGATTTTATGGTTATGCCAGCATACTTATGCACGTACTTTAAGTTACAGGTATATAGCCGCGGTCATAACCAGATAAAACTTTGTGTTTATTTTATGATTCATTCCTTTGAAAGAATATGTAATAGACCCCAAATCCACATAAGCTAATCCAGCTTAACTTTATCTTTAACGAATCAGGCCTATCTCATAATCTACTCCTTTTTTTAGTATTGTATATATCCGCACCATAAATTTACGAGCTATGGCAACGATAGCTTTACTCTTAAGTCCCGTGCGACTAACTATATTTTCAAATTTCTCTATTAAAACCGGATCTATTCTGACAACCCGCCAGGATAATTGAATAATTAGCTTCCTTAAATGAGGGTTACCATTATATCCAGTCTTACCTCTGCGCCTCTTAGCTCCTGAACTATGCTCAGAAGGAGTTAAACCAAGATAGTGGACTAATGCTTCACCACTGCGAAAACGATCGGGTTCGGCAAACAAATATACAATTAATTGGATAGCAGTCTCTTTACCAAAACCTCTGATCTTAACTAAGCGCTCCACTTTATCCCGAATCTCCTCATCATTGCCCATCTGATAAATTTTCTCTCTCAACTTGATTATCTGAGAATTGTAAAACTCTAATCTATCTAATAACATCAAGAATGTCTCCTGCAATTCCTCTGTCTTAAATTTTACTTTCCGTAACTTCTTGATATAACTCTTCGACCACCGCTCTGAGGATAAAGAATGACGCCCCATAAAGTCCAGAAGACTCTTAATACGATTCTGGATACTTTTTTTATAATCTTTAGTCCTCTCATATATCTGTATCACACTTCGATATTCACGCATCTTGGCGCTCGGCACTTCAACAGGCTTTATCATACCCCGAGATAAAAAATGTGCCAATTTGCGACTATCTACAATATCGGTCTTCACCTTTGAACCGTCATGATATAGACGATTCGGTGCCACAACCACTATATCTATCCCTCGTTCATGAAAGTAATCATATAAACTATATCCACTAAACCCTGCCTCATAAACCAAATGGAACTTCCCATCTTTATACTTCTCTTTCAAATGTTTCTCCAGCTTCTCCGCCGTAGGTCGATAAATTGTAAACGTCGCAATCTCCAAATTAAATGTCCGTATCGTAACCACCCAGTGCTTCTTGTGAACATCAATCCCAACATAATATTCATTGCTTTCCACAGATTCTTTGGATACATTTGAGTAAATTCTTTTCCCTTTCATGAGGGTCTCCTTTCTGTTTTTTTCTCAAGTGTAAGGGGAGACCCTCTATTTTTTCAAATGCTTTTTTAACATAATAACTTATA
>JALXCH010000618.1 GCA_026991005.1 Calditrichia bacterium
GTCGGAGCACCAAACTTCTTCTCAATAACCACATTACGACCCTTTGGACCCAGGGTCACCTTTACCGCTTCGGCTAACTGGTCGACGCCTTTTTTCAGCTTCGCGCGCGCATCCACGCTGTATTCAACCATCTTTGCCATAGTACTTCACCTCCGTTTTTTATTTTTCAATGATTGCCAGAATGTCATTTTCTCGTAAAATCAGATAGTCCTGATTATCGATTTTAAAATCAGTTCCAGCGTATTTACTATACAGCACCACATCGCCTACTTTTACTTCCAGATGAAGCCGCTTTCCTTCTTCCGTTAATCGACCCGGTCCCACCGCGATCACTTCCCCACGCATGGGCTTCTCTTTGGCCGTATCAGGAAGAATGATTCCACCGGGTGTTTTGTCCTCTTCAGCAATGGGTTTGACCACCACCCGATCACCCAATGGTTTCAGCTTCATTTTTCCACCCTCCTTTTATCTTCTTAAATATCAATGAATTACACTCAATATTTAGCACTTTCTTCTTTTGAGTGCTAATAATATAAAACAAAAAAAACGGCTGTCAAGCCTCAATTCAAAAATTTTGATTCGATTACGATGCAGAAGTTACACAGCTTTTTTATTTTTTGATAAATCATGCGCTCCCTGAGCTGGAATTGGACAGGGGTGCAAGGGGCGTAAAACAGGTTTTAGCCAAACAATCCGGTAACCACATAATCAGGGCAGAAGAGGATTAACCACGAATCTCACGAATAAACACGAATAAAAAATGATGACCTAATCAAATAAAAAAGAGCAAGTCATATTGACTTATTTTCTGGAATTTGGGATCTGGAGTATGTTTTTCATAGTTTGTGATTTGAGATTGAGAATTTATTTATTGTTACTTGGGATTTGGAATTTTAAACGTTGCAGCGGGAGTTTCCAGAGTCGTCATTGACAAGAACGAGTTCAGATGCTGGGAGTTGCTCGGTAAGAAAACTCACCATGCTTCGTAATTGAACTTCTTTCTTATTAACTTTTTCATTGATTTTGGGTAACTCAAAACCAAAAACTCCGAACATTCGTTTCAAATTCACCTTCCTTTTCTCACAAAAAGGTTGATTCCGAAACTTTTTCCTTTAATTTTATTATCACCAGAAAACAGCGGAAGAATAAAATACAGGAGATTGCAGGTGAAAGCACTAATTACCAGCGGAGGTCGCGGCACGCGATTGCAACCCATCACCCATACACAAAACAAGCATCTCATTCCCATTGCCAATAAGCCCATATTGCACTATGCCATCGAAGCGGTGGTGGAAGCAGGAATTACAGATATCGGCGTTGTAGTTAATGCGGATAACGACGATGTCCAACGCGCCATTGGGGATGGGAGTCGATGGGGAGTCCATATTACCTACATTCCCCAGGAAGCACCTCTGGGGCTGGCTCATGTAGTTAAAATTTCGCAGGATTTTATTGGCGATGAACCGTTCATTTTCTATCTGGGAGACAATATGGTGGTGGGAGGGGTGAAACGTTTCATCGAGAAATTTCAATCCGATGGATGCAACTGCCACCTTACGCTGGCGCGGGTGAAAGATCCCTGGCGGTTTGGTGTACCGGAGCTACAGGGTAACCGAATCGTTTCCATAGAAGAGAAACCCAAACATCCTAAAAGCGAATTTGCCGTAGCAGGCATTTATGTGTACGATTCCACCATTTTCGAAGCGGTAAATTCCATTCAGCCCAGCGCCCGTGGCGAGCTGGAAATTTCGGATGCCCACCAGTACCTGCTGGACAAAGGATACAAAATCACCTACTCAGAAATTACCGGATGGTGGAAGGATACCGGTAAACCCGAAGATCTTCTGGAAGCCAATCGGTTGATTCTGGAGAATCTGGAGCAGGAATCGCTGGGGGAAGCAGACGAACAATCCCACCTGGCCGGAAAGGTGATTCTGGAAGAGGGAGCTCGCGTCATCAACAGTCATATTCGCGGACCGGCAATTATCGGTAAAAACACCGTGATTGAAAACAGCTACATCGGTCCCTACACTTCCATTTATCACCATTCGGTGGTGAAAAACAGCGAAATTGAATTTAGCATTGTAATGGATGAATGTCGCATTGAAGATGTGGGAATTCGCATCGAGAGCAGTATTCTGGGTTCCCAGGTGGAAATTGTACGGGCAAAAGGAATGCCGCGCACCCAGCGATTTATGTTGGGCAACCGAAGTATCGTTGAATTGGTGTAAATCCCGCTGGTCTATTTATTATTTTTCTGAATCGAACCACTCTTTATTAGAACCATACATAACTATTTTGTACATCGTAAAAATCTGGTTCTCGATTCACTAATAGAAACACTGCTCCAAAATTTTCGAACTTTATTTATGGAGGAAACGCTATGGCCGAAGAGAACATTTTATTGGAGGTTGAGCATGGCATTGCTACGGTAACCATTAACCGTCCCAAAAAACTGAATGCATTAAATGCCGAAACCATCACACAACTTTTTCAGATTTTCAAGAAATTGAAATCTGATACAGAAGTAAAGGTGATTATTATTACCGGGAGTGGCGAGAAGGCATTTGTGGCAGGCGCAGATATTGAAGAGATCCGTGACCACGATGATATTTCCGGGCGCATTTTTGCTCTGCGCGGGCAACGGGTTTTTCGATTTATCGAAAAAATGGACAAACCGGTCATTGCTGCTATCAATGGATTTGCACTGGGTGGGGGATGCGAGCTGGCCATGGCCTGCCATCTACGCATTGCCTCAGAAAATGCCAAATTCGGGCAACCGGAAATTAATCTGGGACTCATTCCGGGTTACGGTGGTACTCAACGCTTACCCCGGATTATCGGTTCTGCTCGAGCCCTCTACCTTTTGTTGACCGGCGAAATGGTGGATGCCCAAAAGGCACTGGAATTGGGACTGGTAAATGAAGTGGTTCCTCAGGAAAATCTGTTAAAACGCGCTCGCGAAATTGCTGAAACGCTAGCAGCCAAAGCTCCCATTGCTCGCGAGTACATCCTGAAAGCGGTTACAGAAGGCATCGAGATGAATCTGGATGCCGGCCTGAATCTGGAGGCGGAATTGTTTGGGAACATCTGTGGAACCGAAGACATGAAGGAAGGCACAACCGCTTTTCTGGAAAAGCGTGCACCGAAGTTTAAAGGCAAATAAAACTGTAGGATCCTAATGGTGGGGTATTCTCTGGCTACGATTGTTGCTCGAAATTCACATTTCTCAACTAAATATCGCCCCATTCTGGAAGAAACGGGTTTCCACGTTCAGACTATTTCGCTGAACGACACAATCCACTTAAACACCCTAAATTTACCGGGGAAATGCTTCATTTTTGATAATGAAAATGGGGATTTCCCCTTCTCTCATTTCTTTCACCATTTACAAAACCACCTCATCAACGCCGTAATTATTGTTATGGGTGCTGCACCGCCACCAAAAGGTGACGAACCATATTTCTTATTTTCCCTATCTCCGGATATTTCCACCTCCAACTTGAGGGCCATCTTAAAAAATGTATTCATTTTCCTTCAGAAAAACCAGCGCCAGAACGAATTAGCCAGTATGATTCTGCACGATTTGCGCAGCCCTTTAAATAGCCTGATGGGATATCTGGAACTGATATTGAATGGAACATTCGGTTCCCTGAACGATGGCCAGAAAAAAATTCTGGAAAAGGCCATCGAACTGGGAGACAGTACCATGGAAATGATGGAGGATTTAAACGAGATTTTCATTGGTGAGCAAAATTCACTTTATCTGGAGAAGAAACCATTTGACCTGAAACAGCTCCTGGAGCAGGTTCTTCTCCACATCTGGATTAAAGCAGATCGAAAAAATATTAAAATAAGATTAGAAATTCCAGAAAACCTCGATTCCTTATATGGAGATCAGTACCAGATTATGCGACTATTGAACAATTTGTTGAACAATGCCATCAAATACAGTAATGAAAATTCCGTAATAATCATCCGGGCACGGAAACAAGAAAAGACAATTCGGGTATCGGTTATTGATAATGGAGGAGGAGTAAACCAAAAACAGCTTGGGCGGTTATTTGAAAAATATTATCGGGGGAATCCCCAAAATTCCCGAAATCGAGGATACGGACTGGGTTTGTACATCAGCCAGTTGATTATTCAAGCGCATGGAGGAAAAATCTGGGCCGAGAATAATTCGCTCGGCGGTTTGACTGTTCATTTTACCTTACCCGTTGCCAGGAAGAAAAATGCACCACTCCCTCAAAGTTTTTATTGATTTCGATGGAACAATTACCCTAACAGACTCTCTGGAATACATTCTGGATAAATATGCCGGTAACCGCTGGCGTTCAATAGAAGACCAGGTCACCGCTCAACTCCTGCCCGAACGGGTTGCCCTCCAGAGGGAATTTGATCTGGTTCATACCGATTTGCACACCGCCCTGAAAGATTTACATCATATCGCTATTGATCCTTACTTCCCAAAATTTGTGGAATTTTGCCACCATCATCACATCGAACTCCTCATTTTAAGCGGCGGATTCCGCTGTTTTATCCGGGAGATTTTAAAGCATCACCACCTCGATCATCTTCCCTTTCAGGCTAATCGTCTTGTTGTTCAAAACCACAAATGGAAGGTAATCCCCATCAATACACCTCGATTATGCGAGACGGCCAATCACTGTAAATGTTATTGGCTGGAAGAAAGTCGAAAAGCGGGGTTCATCCCGGTTTACATTGGCGACGGGAACACCGATCGATGCCCGGCCGAGCATGCCTCCATTCGATTTGCCAAAGGAAATTTAAAAAAATATCTTGAAGAAAAGGGTCTGCCCTTTTATTTTTATCAGAACTTTAACGATGTTTTAAAAATTTTCGAAGAAACCATTTTACAAGAAGAATTCTAAAATGTCCACTTATCCCACTAAAGGCCTTATCTGGCGAATTGACGATCGCCTGATTCATGGACAGGTGATTGTTGGTTGGTGCAGTCAACTCCCCATTAAACGTCTGGTGGTATGCGATGATGAAATTGCACAAAATGAGTGGGAAAAGAACCTGCTTTTGATTGCAGCGCCTTCAGATATTCCCGTAGAAATTCTTTCCGTATCCGAATGTGCTGAAAAATCCAGATCCTGGATGCAGGAAGAACACTTAACTCTAATCTTATTACGTTCAGTAGATACCTTAATTCAATTGGTAGAACAGCAGGTGCCTATTCAGGAAGTGAATATAGGTGGAATACATTTTAAAGAGAATCGGCATCAATATCTTCCCTACGTGTTCCTCTCCCGGGAAGAAGTCCAACAGTTTCGAGAACTGATGTCCCGGGGAATTCATTTTACCGCACAGGACTTACCTAACGGAACTGCTTATGATTTGAATAAAATTCTGGAGAAAGATGAGTAATGGAAATCCTTACAGAAGAGCTTGAATTACAAACCAGAGGATTTACCGACATTATTGATATCACCCCTCAGGTGAGTGATTTATTACAGAAACATCAGTTTCAGGAAGGACAGGTTACCATTTTCGTTCCCGGAAGTACCGGTGCTTTAACAACCATCGAATACGAGCCGGGATTACTCCGGGATTTACCGGAATTTCTGGAACAAATCATCCCCATGCGAAAGTCCTACCATCACGATAACACCTGGCACGACGGTAATGGATACGCCCATTTGCGTGCTGCTCTTCTTAAACCCTCACTTACCGTTCCATTTCGTAAAGGACGTTTGTTGTTGGGAACCTGGCAACAGATTATTTTTCTGGACTTCGATAACCGCAGCCGCCACCGACGGTTAATAGTTCAATTCATTGGTAAAAAATAAGGCCAGCACTTTTCAGTGCCGGCCCGGTCGATAGGAGGAGAACTATTTCATCCCTGAAGGTAAGGAGGCCCTATGAAACTCTCTCTATGAGGCAAATGTATTTTGACGGAAATACTCTTCCCGAAATTTCTCTGCATACCCTTCCGTAAACCAGGAAATAATGGCATCCGTCAGGGATATATTCTTTTTCATCCGATGTTTCATCATTAAATAGTAATTCTGTATGGCATCCAGTTGGCGTCTTTGAAAATCGCTATTCTGATTCATTTCCTTGCTCCTTTACTAATAAATGAACAATTCGGTAGATGATTTTTCCATTTTCTTTTTACCACGCTCCCCCACCAATTTCTGCGTTAACCAGAGCGCCAGAGCTTCCGAATGTGTTACCTGACGTTTTAACTCTTGAGACTTTCGTTTCTGAAATTCAAAAATCTTCTTAATCTGATCTCTCGACGTTAACATCTTTACACTCCATTCATCTTCTGCTATTATATTGTACAACTTTCATGCCATTTAATTTCCCAATTCCTGAAAATTTCTATTAAAGCATATATTCATTAAAAACAAGATGTTACAAAATTATGGCTTTTTATGCTAATTTTTCTGATTGTCGAAATTTGCGCTGCAACTGACTAAATTTTCATCACATTTTAATTTAGTTTTCCAATTTTCTTCCGAATATGATTTAGAACAAAATTTTTATTTTCAAAATTTGTCATTGGTTCATCACTTCGTTTTCTCTAATACGGGAACTCTACCTCACGCGGAAAGTTTTATTCAATAGAGATTACGACGCGTCGCAAAAAGAAATTCACGGTCCTCGCGCAAAAGGGATATTTAATCACAGGGATGTCCAATTGCCCAAAAAGAAGGAGTGTGCAATGGACTTAAATACCTGGGTTAAAACACGTACGTTTTCATACACACAATTCAACAATATTCCCGAACTTATTAGACGGAAGGAGAAACAAAAGCTAAGCATTAGTTTATGCTTACCCACCCTCAACGAATCTGCTACGATTGGTAAGATTGTTAAGAAACTAAAAAAACAGCTTATGGACCGCTACCCTCTGCTGGACGAAATTGTGGTTGTGGATAGCGGTTCCATCGATGGTACGCGGGAAATTGCCCGAAAAGCCGGAGCAACCGTTTATTTAAGCTCGGAGATACTCCCGGAAACAGGGGATTATCGGGGAAAAGGGGAAAACCTCTGGAAAAGTTTGTATGTAACACGAGGTGATATTATTGTTTGGCTGGACAGCGATATCCGCAATATGGATGTGCATTTCGTTACCGGATTGGTCGGTCCCCTGCTCTATCATCACGAGATTTCTTTTGTGAAAGGCTTTTATCGGCGTCCCATAAAGGTGGGGATGAAGCTTGCTCCTACGGGTGGAGGACGGGTTACTGAAATACTGGCCAAACCCCTCTTCAACCTGCTCTTTCCGCAACTGGCTCTGTTCAATCAACCCCTTTCTGGTGAATACGCCGGACGCCGGGAACTGCTGGAACGTATCCCCTTCTTTACAGGATACGGGGTGGAAACCGGAATGCTTATCGACATCGAAAGTCGATTTGGGCTCTCCTGCATGGCACAGGTGGATTTAAAATGCCGCATTCATCGCAATCAGCAACTGGATGCTCTACGTAAAATGGCGTTCGGTATTTTGCGAGTGATGTTCATCCGGGCAGAACAACAGGGAAAGCTCTTCCTGCTGGATACGCTTCGAAACCAGTTAATGACCACAGTGCGCCACGAATTGGGATACTACGATATTGAAATAACCGAAATCAACGAAATCGAACGTGCTCCCATCATATTACTGCCCGCCTACCAGAAAAAACGGAATCTGGGTGAGGAAGACTTAATTTTGCTGGAAGAGATCCGCAAACAACGGCGAGTGCGCTTCGTTTCAGTGAGTCAGTTCATGGAGCCTTCTCTCATCGTGCTGGATGGAAAAGCACGCAGTAAAGAAGCTATTTTGCAGGAAATCAGTCAACTGCTCGCGGATTTAAATATTACCACCAACTACGCCCAGCTGGTGCACGAATTCTTCCGGAGGGAGAACACATTGAGTACCGGGATCGGTTCAGGGATTGCCGTACCGCACGTCATCTCTCCTATAATTAATCGGATGCGGGTGATCGCTTACCGTCCGCAAGTGCCGGTATTGTTTAACTCCCCGGATGGCCAACCGGTAAATTTAATTTTTGCTGTGGTGAGTTCTCCCAATCGGCGACTTTGCCACCTGCAAACCCTGGCGAATATCGCCAGTATTCTGCGGGATGGAGAAATTCGCAGCAAATTACTATTGGCAGAAACACCGGAGGAATTTATCTCGCTGTTCCGTAAAGCAGAAGTAGTTAAACGAATTGAGCAGGAACTTCGGGAAATTGAATCGTAATCGGTTCTTTGAAAAGCTGGTGTGAATAAAATCTATTCCGGTTTGGGAAGCCCTTCCTGGAAAAAGTGTTGAACGGGTTGAGGAGCCCGGGAAAGGGCATCCTGTAAGGAACCGTTGAAGATGACTTCTCCCTGATGGAGAAAAATAACCCGGTCCGCCAGACGTAAAATACTGGGAATTTCGTGGGTTACCATGACGATGGTAATTCCCAATTGATTCTTCAACATCAGGAAAAGGTCGTCCAGCGCACGGAGGGTAATGGGATCCAGACCTGCCGATGGTTCATCGCAAAAAAGCAGGGGCGGATCCAGAGCCAGTGCACGAGCCAGAGCTGCCCGCTTGCGCATTCCCCCCGAAAGCTGTGCCGGATACAGATAGTATGCTTCACTCAATTCCACTAATCGCAATTTCACCCTCACCAGATAATCGATGACCGACTCGGATAGCCGGGTGTGTTGTTCCAGCGGAATGGCAACATTTTCCGCCACCGTCAGGGAATTTAACAGCGCACCATTCTGGAACAACACACCCACCTGACGCACCAGTTTCTGGTATTCGTAATCGGAAATATCGTTCAGATGGTGTTCCATTAACCAGACATCGCCTCGCTGCACCGGATACAATCCCATCAGGTGCTTGAGTACGGTGGTTTTTCCGCAACCGCTGGTTCCCAGAATCACGGCAATTTCGTTGGGATATACCTGGAAGGTGACATCCTTTAAAATTACCCGTTGTTGGAAGCGGGCAAACAAATTTTCTACCCGAATAATGGGTGCAGATTTCTCCATTCTATTCCCAGAACCCTCTTATTTTCCTGTTCCAATGCTTTCCTGCCTCAATTCATTAATAAAACAGCAATCCTAAAAAGCTGTCTGCTAGAATCACCAGAAAAATCGCTGTAACCACCGAGGCTGTGGTTACCCGTCCCACTCCTTCCGGACCTCCCTGTACCCGAAATCCGTAAAAACTGCCGGTAATCACAATTAGCCCTGCAAAGACCAGACTTTTCACAAATCCCGTAAACAAATCCCGAAATTCCAGAACCTGAACCATGCGATGGTAAAAGACATAAGGAGAGATATCCAGATAAAAATAACCGACAATTGTTCCGCCCAGGATTCCCAGGAAATTAGCCAGCATAGTTAACAAAGGCAGCGAGAGAAGCAAGGCATGAATTTTGGGGATGATCAGGTATCGTACCGGGGAAATGGCCATGGTTTTCAGCGCATCCACTTCTTCGGTGATGACCATGGTTCCCACTTCCGAAGCGATTGCCGAGCCGCTGCGACCGGCAACAACAATTGCCGTGAGTAAAGGACCCATCTCCTGCACCATGCTAATGGCGATGAGGTCTGCCACGTAAACATTCGCACCGAACTGACGCAATTGGGCAGCCGATTGCAATGCCACAACCAGTCCGATGAGCAGTGCAATGGTGCCCACAATGGGTACAGCATTGGCACCCATTAACACCACTTGATTTACGAATTCCCCTTTTCGGCGCTGCCTTTTGCCCAACAGCTCAGCCAGAGACCAGTAAAAAATATCCGCCATCAAATAAAGAAATTGAACAAAGTCCACCGTCCAGAACTGATAAACCGCTTCGCCCAGCCGCTCGATCCAGGATTCCCGGGGGGCGGCAGGCTCTTCACCTTCGGATGGTAATGCAAACATCTTTAAAGCCGCATGCAAATGGTCTGGTACCTGAACCAATTGAAGCGTCTTCCCTTTCCGTTGCAATTGCCGCCGCATTTCTTCCATCACGGCAACGCCGGCGCTGTCTATTCGTTCCACCTGGCTCAGCGAGATTTCAATCGAATTGACAGGAACATCCAGCAGTTCCCGAAATAATGTTTTCTGGTATGTTTCTATCGCCGGTAAAGTAAGTTTTCCTTTCAAGAATAAGACATTGCCTTCCCAATGCCATTCCAGTGGAGCACGATTATTTTCATTTTCCAATGCAGTCATCCTCAATCTATTCCCCAAAATAGATTTTACTCAAAAAACCGAAACCCCACCACGAAATTACCGATTTGTAACATAGCCCAATTGCCTATTTTTCAACTAATACCGGGTAACTGATGCTTTTTGCACTTGCGCTCCGGATATTCAGTATTTATGTGAACATTCCTTTTTAATTCCCAATCATTCGGATTAAATAACTGAAATGCGGTAAAAGCCTCGTTGTTACGTTTCTGAAGACTCCGGTTTGCCAGGGAGAATTTCAGGGTTTATTTTTCCGATTCCTCCGCCCATTTCCGAATTCGGGTAATGAACTGATTGACTTCTTCATGGAATATCCGGGAAATGGTTACAGCAAACAGATCTAAATTTCTTCGCGGCAGCGGTTGAAAGCGGTCGAATTGATGGGTTACCACGGACTTCTGATCGTACTGACGGATTAAATCCAGCCGGGCTGCCAGGTG
>JALXCH010000619.1 GCA_026991005.1 Calditrichia bacterium
TTACAAATCTTCAACGCCGTACTCCGCCCGATACCAAAGATGTAGGTCAGAGCAATGCCAATGGGTTTGTTTTTGGGTAAATCGACACCAACTATACGAGCCAAAGTAGCCTCCTTAAATTATTAACCCTGTCTTTGTTTGTGCTTGGGATTCTTTTTGCAAATTACCCGTACCACACCATGGCGACGAATAATTTTGCAATGCTCACACCGTTTTTTTACAGAAGCCTGTACTTTCATTTCCCGATCCTCACACTGTTAAAACTCATTCACTTATTTGTAGCGATAGGTAATCCGTCCCCGCTTCAGATCGTAAGGCGAGAGCTCTACTTTCACCTTATCGCCCGGTAAAATTTTAATAAAATGCATCCTCATCTTACCGGAAACATGGGCTAACACCTCGTGCCCACTTTCCAGTTGTACAATAAACGTCGCGTTGGGCAGCGTCTCTTTAATGACGCCATCCACTGTTATGGGTTGCTCTTTAGCCAAAAAAGCACCTCTTCTTTTAATTTGTTTTCCGTTAAAATTTCCGGTTTTCCGTTGCGAACCACCACCGTGTGTTCGTAATGCGCAGAAGGTTTTCCATCCTGCGTCACAATCGTCCAGCCATCTTCCAGAGTGTACACATTTTTGGTTCCCATGTTAATCATCGGTTCAATGGCCAGAGTCATTCCTTCCTTCAGCAACGGACCCCGGTGGGGTTTACCAAAATTGGGTATCTGAGGTTCCTCGTGCAGTGCTTTTCCTATTCCGTGTCCCACTAACTCTCGCACCACTCCGTAGCCGTACTTTTCGGCGTGGGTTTGTACTGCATGGGAAATATCCTGTACCCGATTGCCTGCCACTGCCTGCGCAATTCCCAGGTAAAGCGCTTCTACCGTTACCTTCATAAGCTGCTTCTTCTCCTCCGAAATCTCTCCCACCGGAAACGTAAAGGCAGAATCTCCATAGTATCCCTTGTACTCCACACCAATATCCACACTCACAATATCGCCTTCCTGCAAAATACGCTTCGGCGAAGGAATTCCGTGCACCACCTCTTCGTTAATCGAGATGCAGGCACTTGCCGGAAAACCGTACAGACCTTTAAAGGCAGGTCTGGCGCCCCTGGAACGAATAAATTTCTCAATCTCTTCGTCCAGTTTCCCCGTGCTTACACCGGGTTTTATAATAGACCACACCATTTCAAACGTTTCGGCAGTAATGCGGGCACTGATGCGCATTAGCTCCAGTTCCCGCTCATTCTTAATGGTAATCATTAACTTCTACGACCTCGAATCCGACCACCTTTCATAAATCCATCGTAATGGCGCATAAACAGATGGGACTCGAACCGCTGAATTGTATCCAGTGCTACCCCAACGATAATGAGCAACCCTGTACCCCCAAAGAACGAAGCATAATTGTACGATACGTGAAACATCTTCACCAAAATGTAAGGAATAATTGCCACAATACCCAGAGCAATGGCACCCGGAAGGGTGATGCGCGTCAGTACCGAATCCAGATACTCCGCCGTCTTTTTGCCGGGACGCACACCCGGAATAAATCCACCCTGTTTTTTCAGATTTTCTGCCACGTCCACAGGATTCAGAGCAATGGCGGTATAGAAATAAGTGAAGAACACAATCATAATGAAATAAATAAGCCAGTAGAACCAGGATTCCATGGAAAAGGCTCGCTGCAGAGATGCCACCAGATCGCTTTCCGGGAAGAAGGTGAACAACGTACTGGGAACAAACATGATGGCCTGTGCAAAGATGATGGGCATCACGCCTGCCGTGTTCACCCGTAACGGGAAATGGGTATTCACACCGCCGTACACTTTACGACCCACCACCCGTTTGGCATATTGTACCGGAATCTTACGGGTGGCCTGAGTGAGCACCACAATGCCCGCCACAATCACGAAAGCCAGGGCAATGAGGAACAGCTCGGTAAGCAGGGAGCGGTTTCCGCTGGAAAATTGAATCCATTCGTCCATTACTGCGGCCGGAAATCGAGCAATAATACCGATGAAGATAATCAGTGAAATACCGTTACCGATACCGCGGTCGTCAATCAACTCTCCCATCCACATGATGAGCATGGTTCCGGTTGCCATGGAAATCATGGTTAGCAATTTAAATCCCAAACCGGGATGAATGACCGCACGCACTCCGTTCACATTAATACTTTCCAGGAACACAGCCACACCAAACGCCTGCATGGCAGAAATAATAAGAGTGCCATAACGGGTGTACTGGGTAATTTTCTTTCGTCCCTCTTCTCCTTCTTTTTGTAACCGCTGAATATAGGGTACCACAGCACCTAACAGCTGGAGGATGATGGAGGCGCTGATGTAGGGCATAATTCCCAGCCCAAACACAGCGGCTTTTTTAAACGCACCACCGGCAAATAAGTCGTACAGGCCAAACAATGTTCCCGAAAGGCTTTTCATTCCTTCGGCCAGTACCTGGGTATCGATGCCGGGAGTCACGATGTGCGTTCCCACCCGCTCCAGAGCCAGGACCATTACGGTAAATAATATGCGTTGCCTGAGCTCGTGAATTTTAAATATGTTCCGGAATGTTTCAATCATAACAGCGTAACTGTGCCTCCTAACTTTTCAATCTGTTCCTGTGCAGATTTACTTGCGGCATGAACCTTCACGACAAACCTTTTCTCCAGTTTTCCATCGCCCAGCAGTTTGACCGGACGATCGGCATATCGAATCAAACCGGCATTTTTTAACACTTCCGGGGTTACCTCTTCGGTACCTTCGATGCGATTCAAATCGCCCACGTTCACAATTTGATACTGCACTTTTCGATAGTGGTAAAACCCGAATTTGGGAAGACGACGCTGCAGAGGCATTTGTCCGCCTTCGAACCAGGCCCGGTGTTTGGCACCAGAACGGGAAAGCTGTCCTTTATTTCCACGGCCAGCGGTTACACCCCAACCGCTTCCTTCGCCACGTCCAATGCGTTTGGTTTTATGGGTGGAACCGGGGGCCTTCTTTAAATTTCCTAAATCCATCATTCACCTCAACTGTTTTATTTCACTTCTTCCCAGGTGACTAAATGTTTAACCTTATCGATCATACCCCGAATTTGCGGCGTATCGGTAAACTCGCGCGTCTTGCCAATGCGTCCCAATCCCAGTGCTACGAGCGTTTTCCGCTGATCGGGTTTGCGGCCAATACTGCTGCGAACCTGTGTGACTTTTATCCGTTTTTGTTTTCTTTTTGCCATTTTCCACTACCCATGCATTTAATCGTTTATCCTCTGAACAATTCGGCTAACGTCATTCCACGTTTCCGTGCGATAGTCATGGGATCTTCCATGGATTGTAAAGCCCTCATGGTGGCTTTAACGATGTTATGGGGATTGGAAGAACCCAGCGCTTTGGTTAAAATGTCTTTAATTCCCACGGCTTCGCAGATGGCGCGGATGGGACCGCCGGCAATAATTCCCGTACCGGGGCTGGCCGGTTTCAGCAATACTTTGCCCGCACCGTACTTGCCAATTACCGTGTAAGGAATGGTGTTGCCCACCAGACTAATGCGAACAATTTCCTTTTTGGCTTTTTCGGTCGCTTTGGCAATGGCATTCACCACTTCGTTGGCTTTCCCCAGGCCAACACCCACGTGTCCGTTACCATCGCCAACCACCACTATGGCGCTAAAACTAAAGCGGCGCCCACCTTTTACCACTTTCGCCACACGGTTGATGTACACCACTTTCTCTTTCAGATCCAATTCATGTGGATTAATACGCTCGGTCACAACCACTCCTCTTCATTTTTTTTCTTTAAAATTCCAGACCGCCTTCGCGCGCACCTTCGGCAAAGGCTTTTACCCGACCGTGATAAGCATACCCATTCCGGTCGAATACCACTTTGGTTATATTTTTCTCCCTGGCAATCTTTGCCAGATACTGACCTACAATTTTGCTCTGTTCGGTTTTCGTTTTGGCTTCCTTCAATTCATCCTGTATGGCTTTGGTCAGATTCGAGGCACCCGTGATGGTTTTGCCCTGTTCATCGTCCACAATCTGCCCGTAAATGTAGCGCAAACTGCGGAAAACCACCAGACGGGGACGCTCGCTGCTGCCAAACACTTTCTTTTTCCGACGAAGTCGCCTGTTCACACGTTTCATAACGCCATCAATCTCCTGATTAAATGTTAGCCTGCTGTTTTACCAGCTTTTCTTCTCACCTCTTCGCCTTCGTAGCGGATTCCTTTACCTTTGTACGGTTCCGGCGGACGGAAGGAGCGAATTTTTGCCGCTACCTGCCCCACCAGAGCTTTATCGATTCCAGAAACAACCACTTTGGTTGGTGCAGGTACGTCCACCGTAATTCCCTTAGGCGGTACAAAATAAATGGGATGGGAATATCCCAGACTGAACAAAATTCCACTTCCCCGTTTTTCTGCCTTGTATCCCACACCGATAATTTCCAGAGATTTGGTGAATCCCTGAGTTACCCCCTGCACCAGATTGTTGATGATGGAGCGGGTGAGTCCGTGCAACGAACGATGCCGGATGGAGTCGCTGGGACGTTTCACCAGCAGCTGACCTTCCTGCTGCTCCACAATCATCTCTTCGCTAATGGGGGCGCTCAATTCACCCTTGGGCCCCTTGACCCGGATGAACCCTTTTTCAATCTTTATTTCAACGTTTCCCGGAACAGGAATAGGTAACCGTCCAATTCGAGACACCTTTGTACTCCTTTTCTTTTATTGTTACCAGACGTAGCACAGTACTTCGCCGCCAACATTTTCGCGCTTTGCCTGCCGTTCGGTCATCACACCTTTGGAGGTGCTGATAATGGCAATGCCCATGTTATTCTTCACACGCGGTAAATTGTTCACATCCACGTAGTGACGGCGACCGGGTTTGCTTACGCGCTGCAATTCGTGAATCACGGAATTGCCATCGGCATCGTACTTCAGAAAGATGCGGATAATCCCCTGCTTTCCATCTTCGATAATGATATAGTTGCGAATAAACTTTTGTTCGTAGAGAATCTGCGCCATTTTCTTTTTCAGGTTCGAAGCAGGGATATCCACCCGCCGATGTCCGGCATGGATGGCATTCCGAATGCGCGTTAGAAAATCTGCAATGGGATCTGTCATGCTCATATTCTTTCTTCTCCTCGCTAATTACCAACTGGCCTTAAACACACCTGGAATTTCACCTTTATTGGCCAATTCCCGAAAGCAAATCCGGCAAAGACCGAACTTCCGATAGTAAGCCCGCGGCCGCCCGCAGCGCTGGCAGCGGTTGTATTTTCGTACTTTAAATTTGGGTTTCTTTTTGGCCTTTGCAATCATCGACTTTTTAGCCAAAGCACATCTCCTTCTTTATTTTTTGAATGGCATTCCAAATGCTTTTAACAGTTCGTACGCCTCTTCGTCACTTTTGGCATTGGTGACAAAGGTAATGTCCAGGCCCCGAATTTTATCGATTTTATCCACATTAATTTCCGGGAAAATGATCTGTTCGCGCACGCCTACGGAATAGTTACCGCGCCCGTCGAACGATTTATCGGAGAGTCCCCGGAAGTCCCGAATTCGCGGTACCGCCACGTTGATGAACCGATCCAGAAATTCGTACATCCGATCGCCCCGAATGGTGACCCGGCATCCCACCTTCATGCCCGCACGCAGCTTGAAGTTGGAGATGGACTTCTTGGCGCGGGTAATGGCCGGATACTGTCCGGAAATGGTGGCCAGATCGTCCATAGCGTGTACCAGTACCTTGGGATCCTGAATCGCTTCTCCCACACCCATATTCAGGGAAATTTTTACCAGACGCGGTACCTGCATTACGTTCTTGTAACCGAACCGCTTCATTAAGGCCGGGACAATCTCTTCAAAATACTTTTGTTTCAGTCTGGGTTTATAGTTCTCCATTCTTACTTCCTTCGTTTCGTTTAGATAATCTCTCCACAATCAGGATGTTTACAATATCGCACTTTCGATTTGTCTTCCAGAATCCGGATACCGACGCGGGTGGGTCGTCCGCACTTGGGGCACACCACCTTCACGTTGGAGATGTGAATGGGTGCCTCTTTTTCCACAATACCACCCTGCGGTAACTGTTGAGTGGGGCGGGTATGGCGTTTAATCAGGTTCACCCCCTCGACAATGACGCGATTGGTTTTCGGGAACACTTTCAGTACTTTCCCGGTTTTGCCGCGGTACACCCCACTGATTACCAGAACCGTATCGTCCTTCACTACTTTTCTCATCGTTCTCAACCCTTCTTTAAAGAACTTCAGGTGCCAAAGATACAATTTTCATAAACTCTTTATCTCGCAATTCCCGTGCAACCGGTCCAAAGATACGGGTTCCCCGGGGTTCGCCCTGATTGTCCAGCAACACCGCTGCATTTTCGTCGAAGCGAATATAGGTGCCATCGGGCCGCCGAATCTCTTTTTTGGTACGAACCACAACTGCCCGGGAGACCTGCCCTTTTTTTACCGGAGCATTGGGAATTGCACTCTTCACACTCACCACAATAATATCGCCGACGGAGGCGTATTTTTTACGGGTTCCACCCAGAATACGAATGCACATTACCTTTTTCGCCCCAGAATTGTCCGCAACATTTAATCGGGTATATTCCTGTATCATAGCGACAACTCCAGCAATTTAAATTATTTCACCTTTTCAAGAATTTCCACCACACGCCAGCGCTTGGTACGACTTAACGGACGAGTTTCCATAATTTTCACCGTATCCCCGATCTGACATTCATTCTTCTCGTCGTGCGCTTTAAATTTGGTGGTCCGTTTAATGAACTTTTTATACACAGGGTGCTTTACGGAACGTTCGACCGCGACCACGACCGTTTTGTCCATCTTATTGCTTACAACCACCCCGACTCTTGTTTTACGATTTCCTCTTTCCATCATTCCGCATCACCTATGCTTTGGTTGTAGAAGACGTTTTTGGTTGCGAGATTCCCAGTTCATATTCCCGCAAGATGGTTTTAATGCGGGCAATATCGCGTTTTACCATACGAATCCGACTGGGATTAGCAAGCTGGTGCGTGGAGCTTTGAATCCGCAAATTGGCCAGCTCGTCCAGCAGATCTTCCAGTTGTCCCTTCAGTTCCTCAATGGTCATCTCTCTTAATTCTTGTGCCTTCATGCTGCTTATTCTCCTGGTTCTTCTCGTGACACAAATTTGGTTTTAATGGGCAATTTATGGGCTGCCAGACGCATGGCTTCCCGGGCTAATTCTTCGGGAACACCAGCAATTTCGAACATAATACGTCCCGGTTTTACTACGGCTACCCAGTATTCCGGAGAGCCTTTTCCTTTACCCATGCGGGTTTCGGCCGGTTTTTTAGTAACGGGTTTGTCCGGGAAAATGCGAATCCACACCTTGCCACCACGTTTAATGTGCCGCGTCATGGCCACACGGGCTGCCTCGATCTGCCGACTGGTAATCCAGTGGGCTTCCAGAGCCTTCAGGCCGTACTGTCCAAAAGCGATTGTATTTCCACGCTGAGCTTTGCCGCGCATGCGGCCACGCTGCTGTTTGCGGTATTTTACCCGTTTCGGCATTAACATAATTCAATCTCCCTAAAGGTTTATTTTTCTAACATGGTGCCGTGACAAATCCACACTTTAACCCCGATGGTTCCGTAAGTGGTTACTGCCGTGGCCATGGCATAATCGATATCGGAACGCAGGGTGTGCAGCGGAATCCGACCATCTTTGTAGCTCTCGGTTCGTGCCATTTCGGCACCGCCCAAACGTCCGGCACAGGAAATTTTGATGCCTTCGGCGCCCAGCCGCATGGCCGAGGTAATGGCACGCTTCATCGCCCGGCGGAAAGACACCTTCCCTTCCAGCTGACGGGCAATGTTGTTTGCCACCAGAAAGGCATCCAGTTCCGGATGTTTAATCTCTTTAATGTTTATCTGCACATCCTTCTTGATGAGCTTCTTCAATTCTTCCTTCAGCTTATCCACTTCCGCACCCTTCTTACCAATAACCACCCCGGGACGCGCCGTGTTTATCTCCAGCAACACTTTTTTGGGATTACGTTCAATTTTAATTCGCGAAATCGCGCCATCGGGCATCCGCTTGCGAATGTAACGCCGGATGAGTAAATCTTCGTTCAGGGTCTCGCCGAAATTCTTTTCGTTAAACCATTGCGAGTGCCAATTCCGTCGCACACTGAGCCGAAAACCTATGGGATTTGTCTTCTGACCCAAAGTAATTCCTCCACGTTGTTATTCTTCTTTATTCTCGATAACTATAGTTAAGTGACTGGTACGCCGACGAATGCGTCCTACCCGACCCATGGACATGGGACGGAACCGCCGTAAAATGGGGCCTCCATCTACGGTAATCTTTTTGATGTACAGATCCTTCGGCGTCAGCTTTTTTCCTTCGTACAGTTCGAAGAAATTTGCCACTGCCGAACGCAAGGTCTTTTCGATGTATTTTGCGCTCCGCTTGGGCGAAAAGTGCAGAATATTCAGCGCTTCTTCAACATTCTTCCCCTTTACCAGCTCTATAACACGACGCATCTTGGTGGGGGAAGTTCTCATGTATTTTGCCACTGCTCTTGCTTCCATGAATCGCCTCGTTTATTTATCTTTTTACTCTCGAAGATCTCTCGGACTTACTCCCCGCATGCCCGCGGAAAGTACGGGTCAGTGCAAATTCGCCCAACTTGTGTCCCACCATGTTTTCGGTGATGTACACCGGAATAAACTTGATGCCGTTATGCACAGCGATGGTATGCCCGACAAATTCCGGTGGAATGGTGGAACGCCGTGCCCAGGTTTTAATGACCTTCTTCTCACCGCTCTCGTTCAACTGTTGAATCTTTTTAAACAGTTTCTGATCAATATACGGACCTTTTTTTAAGGACCTCGCCATACGAATTGCTCCTATTGATTACGACGTTTAACTATCAGTGCATCGGATTTTTTATGTTTTTTACGGGTTTTCAGTCCCTTAGCCAATTGTCCCCAGGGGGAACAGGGATGACGCCCACCGGAACTTTTGCCTTCGCCACCACCCATGGGATGGTCGATGGGGTTCATGGCCACACCCCGTACGTGGGGGCGACGCCCCAACCAGCGGGAACGTCCGGCTTTACCCAGCGAAACATTGCTGTGTTCCAGATTCCCCACCTGCCCGATGGTGGCATAGCAATTCAACCGAAAACGACGAATTTCTCCCGAGGGCATTTTCAACAGGGCGTATTTTCCTTCCTTGGCCATTAACTGGGCGGCATTACCGGCACTGCGAGCCACCTGCCCGCCTTTACCCGGCACCAGTTCCACATTGTGAACTGCCATTCCCAGCGGAATCCGTTCCAGAGGCAACGCATTTCCCACGCGGATGGGAGCATCTTCGCCAGACATGACCTGATCGCCCACCTTCAATCCGTTGGGAGCCAGGATGTAGCGCTTTTCGCCATCGGCATAAGCCAGCAGCGCAATGCGTGCCGTGCGATTGGGATCGTATTCAATGGCTTTTACCGTTGCAGGAATCCCGTGCTTGTCGCGTTTAAAATCGATGATGCGGTAGTAACGTTTGTGTCCGCCTCCGCGCTGCCAGGCTGTAACGCGCCCCATGTTATTACGCCCACCGGTGCGCTTCTTGGCCTTAATCAAAGAACGCTCCGGTTTGGTTTTCGTAATATCATCAAAGGTCACATCGACGCGAAATCGCAACCCGGGAGTAATCGGTTTATATTTTTTCAGTCCCATACCGTGTCTCCAACACTATCCTTATACGTTTTCCAGGAAATCTAATTTATCGCCTTCCTTTAAAGTAACAATTGCTTTTTTCCAGCGCGGCGTGAAGCCAGATACCCGACCGGTGCGGGTAAAACGCTGACGCGGTTTGGGTTTCACATTCATGGTGCGCACTTTGACCACCGTTACGTCGAACCGCTTCTCCACCGCATATTTGATTTCAATCTTATTGGCATCTGGCGCTACTTTAAACACATACTCATTGTTTTCCTCGCCAAGACGCATGGCTTTTTCGGTTAATACCGGCTGAATGATTATTTCTCTGGGATCTCTCATTGTGCCAACACCTCATTTACAACGTCAATCGCGCCTTTCTGAAATACAACATACTGGGCATTTAACAAATCGTACACAGAAAATTCCGGTGCTTTAATGACCCGGGTATAGGGAATGTTACGGGCAGAGAGCACCAGATTGGGATCCAGATCTCTGGTAACAAAGAGAACTTTGGTTGTATTCAGTTTTAAATTATCCAGGATTTCGGCTACCCGGCGGGTTTTGGGTTCTTCGAATGTAAAATCTTCCACCACCAGAATGCGTTCGTTTTTGGCTTTATCCGAAAGCACCGAGCGACGCGCCAGGCGCAAGACCTTTTTGGGTAATTTCTGGCGGTAATCCCGCGGATGGGGACCATGAGCCACGCCACCACCTACCATGTGAGGCGCACGGATGGTACCCTGGCGAGCACGTCCCGTACCTTTCTGTCGGAACGGCTTACGACCACCCCCGGAGACCGCAGCACGGTTTTTCGTGGCATGCGTCCCTTGCCGCTGATTGGCCAGGTAAGCCTTCACAGCCAGATACACCACATGTTCGTTCGGTTCAATCTCGAACACCGCCGGATTCAGCGTCACCGTTTCGT
>JALXCH010000620.1 GCA_026991005.1 Calditrichia bacterium
CCGCCAAAAACCAGCACCAGTTCCACAATAATCATGATTCCCAGAATAATAAAGAACAACCGGAGTTTGTCCATCATCAGCACCAATTCCATGGGATTATCCGTAAGCTGGGCATTGCTGGCTTTACCGCCTGCCTGGAGCAGCAGAACCCCCAGCCAGATGGGTACCCACGCTACAATAATCCCCACAATGCTCAATGCAGAAATAGCGCCACCAATAATCAGCATAATTCCCACGAACTTCAACCACCCATTCATGCGAAAACTGATGTCTTTGATGCGTTTGACAACATCCTGCTCCGGAGCAGGTTCACTCGAAACACGAACTTCTTCCATGTTTTTCTCCTTTAACTATGTGATTTCGATGATAAGCATCCGGGAAATACGCGCATTTTGTTTTAAATGCAGTCCCATTTTGGGCACCCACAGAGGAATCCGCACAGAAGCATTTAGCTCCCGAACCGAGAGGGTGGGATGAAAACACCCGCTTTGCAACAGATGGGGATGCGGTTCCAGAAAAGCAACCTGATTCTCCCGGAGCGAAAACGATTCGTTGTATTCCAGCAGAATATACCCTTCGTGCAAACTCCACCAGCCGTACTCATCTTCCGGATGCTTTTTTACGGGAAAAATAGCTTCACGGGGAGCCTCCTGAAATTCACTTCCGCCAAAATCCAGCGCCCCGGCTGACTTCACCCGGTAAATCTGTTTTACCGTCAAATCCAGATAAGGAGGATTCTGCTGTTTGGGAGCATACACCACCCCGGAAATCTGATTGATGATTTCGGCTATATCCACAATCCGGGACATGAGTTACCTCCGTTTTTTTCCAAAACGTTTCACCCAAACGGAATTCTCTGATAAATTTAGCAAATTCCCGGGAAAAATCAAAAAAAGAGATTGGAAAAACGGATTGCTCAATAATATTAGATACCGAATCCACCACCTTCCGGTTGAACTTGCACACTAAGCTGCAAATAACCCCTGGAACCTCCTTTCCCGAACGAAAAAATCAACAAAAAGCATTAAAGTTCACCGGCTATTGTCTTTTGTTCTCTTCTCGGGAACTTTATTCATGGGAAAGATCGAGAATTCAAGACTGGCGCACAGGACTTACCCGGCGAAATTCCCCCTGCTTAGCGGGTGGTTTACTGGTAATACTTTTTTCGGAACCCCACAAACTCTCCCCGCCCCAATATCACCCGATAAATAAAATTCCAGATAAATCCCAGGCCGTAACCGATAATCTGAATGGGCATAACGATGGGTACCAGGTAAAGCATGCGCCAATTGCGATACTGAATAGCGGCATGGATACCCGAAGCCAATAAAACTCCCACACCGGCGGCAAAGAGCCAGCGCGCCACCTGCCACACAGCCGGGGAGAGCACACTGAGCACCATCAGCACCAACAAGAAGAGAGTGGCAACCGCCGGGGCAGCATGGAGGGGTTCCAGCATGGCTTTATCGATTTTGTACAGATTAATCCGCGCCACCCCCCAATTGAATACCTGCCGGAAAAATTTTTTAATGCTGGTGCGTCGTTTGTGGTACACCACAGCATCGTGGATGTAAATAACCCGGGCACCGCTGCGAATAATTCGGTTGCTGTATTCAATATCCTGCCCATGGCGCAAACTGCCAAAGCCGCCGATTCGCTGGTACAACTTCCGGGACAACCCCATGTTAAAACTGCGGGGATAAAATTTGGCCAGCTTCTTCCCTTTGCGCCCCCGTAATCCACCGGTGGTAATAAAGGAAGTCATGGAATAATTGATGGCTTTCAGCAACGGGGGAAAATCCTCCCGAAAGGTATCGCGCCCTCCAAAGGCATCGGCCTGTTCGGCGTGCAGGGCCCGGTCTATCTCCTGCAACCAGCTGGGTGCCACCGTACAATCGCTATCGATGAAGATGAAGAAATCGCCGCTGGCGCGTTCCATCCCCATATTCCGGGCAGCGCCGGGACCCCGATTCTGCTGATGATAGAAATGCACCGGGAAAGGCAACTCCTTTCGGTACGCCTCCACCACCTCCCGGGTGCCATCGGTGGAACCATCATCGGCAATGATGAGCTCCAGCCGTTCCGGCGGAAATTCCAGCTTCCGGAACGATTCCAGCAACTCCCGAATCTCCTCCTGTCGATTGTAAGAGGGAACAATAACGCTGTACTTTTGATATCGTTTTTTCATATTTCCACGAACAAAATTTTTAACGACTTCTCCCGCTCACTTCCACATACCAGCGGGAACGGACTTCCTCAGGTACCGAACACACATCAGAACTAAAGTTCGTTTGAACCACTGAGCCATCTTCCTGCTTATGTCGAAAACATTCCCCAGTACGCTGTGAACTCTGCTCATTTAAATGGAAACGTTCCGCCTCTTTTCCTCCCTGCTGGGTTATTCAATGCGGTCTTTGATGGAGTATTCCACCCCCTCGGCAAAATTGGCGGAGATCATTTCTCCCAGCAATCCAAATACAATAAACTGCACCCCAACGATGATGGTGAGGATTCCAAAGAAGAACAGAGGGCGATTCCGGATGTGTTCCCCGGCAAACCAGCGCACCGTTAAATACAATTCAATTCCAAAACCCAGTAAAAAAGAGAGCAAGCCCATCATGCCGAAAATGTGCAGGGGACTGGTTTTGTAGCGGGTAATGAACAGAACGGTCATCAAATCGAAAAATCCGTTGAAGAAGCGGGAGATGCCAAATTTGGTTTTCCCGTACTTGCGGGGATGATGCTGCACCACAATTTCCGACACGCGGAAACCATTCCAGTGGGCCAGTACCGGAAGGAAACGGTGCAGTTCTCCGTACACCTGCAAATCCTTCACCACATCCTGCCGGTAAGCCTTTAATCCGCAGTTAAAATCGTGAATGCGAATTCCGGTAAGTCGCGAGGTTACAAAATTAAACAAGCGGGAGGGAATGGTTTTGGAGAGCGGATCGTGCCGTTTCTTTTTCCAGCCCGATACCAGGTCGTAGCCTTCTTCCAGTTTGGCAATCAGGTTGGGGATTTCGTGGGGATCGTCCTGCAAATCGGCATCCATGGTAATTACGTAGCGTCCCTGCGCTTCGCGAAAACCGACCGACAGGGCAGCGCTCTTCCCGTAATTGCGCCGGAAGCGAATCACTTTTAACTGCGGGTGTTCCTTTTTCAACTCCTGCAACACCCGAAAACTATCGTCCGTACTGCCATCGTCAATGATGATGATTTCGTAC
>JALXCH010000621.1 GCA_026991005.1 Calditrichia bacterium
CCTGCGCTGCCATTTTAATCACCGGCTCCATGGCAGCCGAATGGGCAATAATGTTACCAAACTGAAACTTCTCGGTCACTTCGCTGCGTAACTGGCGATTTTCTTCCTGCAACTGCCGAAAACGCAGCGCTTTTTCCAGCACGAACCTCAACTGCTCCTGCCCAAACGGTTTGGTGAGGTAATCGTCAGCTCCCAATCGGCAGGCTTCCACGGCGTTATCCACGCTTCCATAGGCGGTGATGATGATAACCACCACCCGTTCGTTCTCCCGGCGAATCTGTTTCAGCACCTCGATGCCGTTCATATCCCCCATCTGGATATCGGTAATCACAATGTCGAATTCCGACTCGGAAAAAAGGCGCAGCCCTTCCCGGCCCGAATATGCCATTTCCACCACATACCCCTGTTTCATCAACTGATGCCGCAGCACAGTGCACAGGTTGACATCATCATCAATGAGTAAAACACGATATCCGGAAGTTTTCACTCTCTGTTCCTTCAATGACCTTCCCTTTCTGTGGTAAACTTTACAATGTTCGCACCTGAAATTCCTTCCAGCCATGAATGAAAGAAAAAACAACCCTTCCCGCACTTTTTGAAACAACAGGGAGAGATGTGTTTTTCCTACTTCTCCGTCTGCGGGGGAAGTGGCTTTCCGGCACGGGGGAAAATTACCCGAAAACATGCGCCGCCTTCGGGATTATTCTCCACCTGAATTTCCCATTGATTTTGCTCGGCAATGCGCTTCACAATAGCCAGGCCTAATCCCGTACCGTTGGGTTTGGTGGTAAAAAAGGGACGAAACAGCTTCTCCACTTCCTTTTCCGGAATTCCACTTCCCTGATCGGAAACACACAACTCCACCCGACGATCTGCCCGATTGGTTAACTCCACCCGGACTTCCTTCCCCTGCGGAGTGGCATGGATGGCGTTGAGCACCAGGTTAACCAGCAAGTGCATGAGCTGGTTGGTGTCCCCCAGAATGGAAACCAGTTCCTGGGGCAGATGCGTCCGGAGCGACACCCCGCCTTTGCGTGCCCGGTGGTTTAAGAGCAGCACCGCATTTTGTACCACTTCCCGCAAATCCAGAATCTGGTGAGAGCGCCGGGGATGGCGTGCCAGACTGAGGTAATTCTCCACCACCGCACTCAAACGCTCGGTTTCCTGAATAAGAATCCGAAAAAACCGGGAGTTTTTTTGGGCTTCCGGTAATTCATCCTGCAAAATTTCCACCGCCCCGCGGATGGAGCCCAGCGGATTGCGCACTTCGTGAGCCAGACTGGCGGTTAGTTCTCCCACCACCGCCAGTCGATCCGTCTGGCGCATCTGCTCCTCCAGTTCCTTCAACTGCTCGGATTGTTCCCTGAGCTTTTGCAGCGATTTTTCCAGGCGGCGGGCCGCTTCCTGGTAGCGCTCTTTCTCTTCCGCTTCGCGCTGAGCCTTCCAGCCGGTTAAATAACCAATCACCAGAAAAAGAACCATCTGTAAAAAACGCATCAAATTGCTTTCTCGCAATCCTCCCCACTGCAACATCACGTGGGGGAAATAAAGAAGGCTCACTGCAATCGCCGTTCCCAGACCACCCTTAATCCCGAACCAGAGTGCTGCCAGCAAAATCGGGATAAAATAGCTCTGCATGTAAATTAAATGATATTGCCACTTCATGGTTGGAGTGGAATAATGCAGGGTGGTAATGAAAACGACCAGAACGGTAATTATGGCCACGCGTAAAAAATATGTTTTATCGTGTAAAAAAGATTTCATTCCCCGGGCAAACTTTCCAGTTAAAATAAATCGGTGAGGTTGTATCCCATTTCTTCCAGACGGTATTGGTTTTTCTGTAAAAATTTCTTAATGGTTTCTGCGGATATGACAAAGGTAATGCCGTAATTGATGTATTTGCGAAATTCGATGTAGATATCGCCGCGATAGGGAAGGTAGGGATCGTACCCGGATTTCACCACCGTATCTGGCGGAACCAACAGATACTCGTAATCCGCAGCGACGGAATTGGCAATCCCCACCAGTTCGAAATTGGGCACCCCGTCCCTTACCGCCAGCACCACCCCACCACTGAACCCTTTATTAAACAAAGCATCCACCAGGAAAAAGTGCTTCTTGTTTCGATTGGGCTGGCTCACAATTCCTTTGGTCACCATCTTGTAGCCTTTGGGATATCCCAGCAAATACACAAAATTTCCCCAGGATAACTCCCGGGCACGCCCAAAGGGATAGGGAAATACCTGCAAATTAATGCGAGGTTTCCGGATAAATTCCTTTCCCAGCAAAGCCAGATCGTTCTCTTTGTCCATCGCCAGAATTTCCAGCTCACCTCCTTCGGGGAAATCTGCCACATAGTTCCGCTGCTTCTCTTTAATGGAAATGCTCTGTAAATAGCGCTGACTCCCATCAACTTCGCGATAAAAAACCAGTACGGTATCGGGAAAATCCACCACGTGGGCACAGGTAAGCAACGCCACGTGATGCCCCGCAGCATACAGAATGGTCGCGGTGCCAATCACGGAATTGTTATGGTACTCGATGCTGGTTGCCATTTTTTTGAATCGCTTCAGGCGGACGTCGTTCATGGAAACGTAAGTATCGGGACTGAACAGATATCGCTTGTAATAGGCAATGGAGGTAAGTTTCTTCACCGAAAGTAAAATGCGCTCCAGTTCGCCGGAACAGCTTTTGTACGGGAACTCACTATCGTACTTTTTATCGCTTAGGGTGGGGTAAGCCACTTTGTAAATCTTTCGGGAACATCCGGGGAAAATCAGCAAAAAAATGATGAGTAAAATGATTAATCGTTGAGATTTCATCCCGGTAACCTTCCTTCTGTGTCCTATAAAATAGAAAAATACTCCCATTTTATCAAGGGGAGCACAAACGTTTTTCGGTGAAATTCAGAGTACCAGAAATTGCGAACGCTCCCGTTTTCAGAGGCTGTGTAAAAAAGCTGTGTCAACAGAATATTTATTCATTATCATTCAAAGTAAAACATAGCCCCGAGCTTTTAGCTCGGGGAAATTAAGAAAAACACTATAAATTGGGCTTTAGCCCAATTTTAGGCTAAAGCCTAATTTTAGAAGGGAAAATTCAGTGTTCCACGAGCTGAAGCTCGTGGCTATAAAAAAACACTGTAAATCATGATGATTTAAAGAATTACCTCGTATTTTAAAGACCAGGAAATACCATCGAAAAGAAGTATTCCTTTAC
>JALXCH010000622.1 GCA_026991005.1 Calditrichia bacterium
TGGCAGCCATGCCAATGCTCTGGGGGAAAAGGGTGGCACCCCGGGTGTAGTTGGCTCCGTGAATGGCATCGATGCCGTAAATTACCGGAATGCCCAGGCGGGTCTCTCGAGTGGCTACATCCTGAATCTGACGGATGATCTCGTGCCAGTGCTGCAAGGAATAGGCGCCGGGATCCACATTCAGAATGGAACCCACGTGATGTTTTACAATAGCATTACGCAGTTTTCGGGGATCCAGTTGGTGCTCGCCCTTCGGTCCTTTGCGCGAGACCACCTGAATGGTTACCTGGGTCATTTGCCCGATTTTTTCCTCAAGCGTCATTTTCTGCAACAGTGCTTCCACTTTCCGGTTAATTTCATCCGGGGTGGTGGCAGAAAAAAATGAACCAATCAGAAACGAAAACAGCACAAAAGAGAAGAACCGCCTCCGTAACATAACCCTCATTGTACCTCTCCGATTTTCTTCCTTTTATTTCTTGAATCGCCGATGATGCACTTTTCCTATTTATTTCAAAATCACAAATTTCCCAACTGCCGAAACATTTTTCCCCACCAACCGATAATAGTAAACTCCCGAACCGCTTTCCCCCTGCCGTCCGGAAAACCCTGATAAACAAACATCATGCGTCCCCGCCGGTAGCCATCCCAGATTTTTCCGCCAGAGAATTTTTCCCAGCACATCGAAAATTTGTAACTCCAGCTTCTGGGCACCAGCCAGCCGGAAATGTAATGTGGTTGAATTGTTAAACGGATTGGGATAATTAGGGAATAACTCAATTTCCGAGAGGATAACGGGAGTATTACCCGGGGTGATGGTAGAAACTGCGCTGCGGTCGAAATACCCCGATACAAACACCAGCGGGGCGTTCCAGTTAATGGCAATTTCGTTGGAAGCGTAACTACCCTGATCGTCGATGTAACACAGGGCCGGTGGTGTAGAAGAGGAAAAATGAGCGGCCAGCACCGGATCCTGGAGATACTGATTGGGACCACCGGCCATGAGTCCCGGTACGGGATCCGCTATCCCATCCGCCACGGAAGGCGCATGATGAATGTGCAGGGGAGGATTGTCCCCCACGCCGGTGACAAAACTCATGCGGTGGGCGTTCATTCCCAGAATGTAGTGCAGTTGCGCCAGAGCCGCATCCCGATAATCGGTAGTTCCGGTTTTTTCGTAGGCTGCAATCAGGAGAATAGCGTTGTTCAATACCGCAGAATTGGAGCCCCAGTAGTATTCGCCCGGATTTAGCACCACATGAAATCCGTTGCTGTGAATGCGATTTAATAGTCCCTGGCAGTAATTCTCCAACCCGTAGCGTAACTGGGTTTGGGCTACGGTGCTGATACCAGGACGGTTTCCCATCAGGTAAGCAAGTTGCCCCAGAGAACGTACATTTTGCCACCACATGGCACCATTGAACAACCCATCTTCCTGATAATGGCTAATGAAGTAATTATGGTACTGACCATCGCCCGTGGTGAGAAAAAGCTCTGCGGCAGCCCACAATCTTTCATCCCGGTCATCGGAGTCGCCATACTCCCCGGTATTGGTACCCGGGGGATTGGTAAAACCGCCCGGTGGTAGGATGCCCGGGTTATTTTGCAGGAAGTTCCAGGCTTTTTCCGCTGCTGCCAGACAGTTTTGTGCAAATAGTGAATCGAATGGCTGGTACACCCGGGCGGCAAGCGCCATCATGGCGGCAAAATCCCCGGTGGCAGTTGTGGACAACTCATAGATGTAGCGGGTTCCGTTATCGTTTTGCGGCATAATGAATCCGGCAAAATTCTGGCGGGTAACTTTAAAGTGAACTCCACCTCCTGGTCGTTGCATTTTCAGCATCCATTCCAGCTCGTAGCGCACTTCATCCAGCAAATCGGGTACACCGTTGCCACTTTCCGGTATGCCCAGATTGTCTCGGGAGAAACGATTCGGAAACCACTGATAAGCCATAAGTAACGTACCGACACTGATACCGGCATTCACAACATATTTCCCGAAATCTCCGGCATCGTGCCAGCCTCCCACCGTTTCCTGAAATCCGCTGGTATCGCAGGAAGAGTGGAAAACCGCATCGGACTGATGGCAGGCGGGATGCTGGTAAACACCGGCAAAGGTATTTTCCAGCGCCATGCCGCAGCGCTGAAAGTAATACCCCTTCTGGGCTTTCATGTAAGCTTCATGATAAACCGTGTCCGAAATCTCAAAGGGAAAAGACCAGCCCACACCGGGGACTTCGATGATGTAGGAACCACTCTGAGTCAGTCCGGTGAAATCGCCGCGGTAAAGTTCCATTCCTGTGGCGGGATCGCTGGCAGCGAACACATTTAATCCACCACGAAAAACCACCTGTCCGCTGCCAATTTCGTGTACCCAGAAGCTATCGGCTGCCTGATCGACAAAGAGGTATTTGGGAACGTCCGGCAGGTAGCCCAACTGATCCACAAAAACCTGGGCGGGAAATGCCGCCCGAATCAGAAACAGCAGAGAAACAATCTTTACAGGTAACGTTTTTAAAAACAATATTTTCTCCCTGAAAAAAACTTTATTGCCGAAACGGTCACTGCGAGCGATAGCGAAGCAGTCCCATTCATCAGGAATAAGATCACTGCGTCGTAAGCTCTTCGCGATGACCTTAAAATAAAAATCGCTCAATTCAGGATAAAATTTTAATCCAGGAAGGCCCTGAAGGGCCTCCACGGGTTCAATTCATAAACTCAATTTCCGGACTGTCAACTTCCGAAATAATTTTCTTTACAATCTGCTAATTCCTTTAGGATGTTTCTCTGTAAAAAATTGTTTTTAGAAAAATTTCTGTATTCCCTCCATCGGGTATTTTTACCCGCCGGGATTAAAACTCGATTCCTACGGAATATTTCTGGATGCTTTCCAGCAAACCAAAATCCAGATAAGCGAAATCGATATGTAACATTACATTTCCCATCAAGGGATAGTTCAGACCGGCACCCAGGGTAAGGGATTCCTGAGAATCTTGTAAAAATAACGATTTATATCCGGCACGTAAAGCGAACATATCTTTGTACACATACTCCACGCCCACATGCACACTCTCGTAGTTGTCATTGGGATGCTGGGCATCCGCAGCCAGCAACATACGGTGAAGCTGATTTTCGAACACCCGATAAGCCAGTCCAATGCGGAAGTTGAGTGGCATGGGCCAGCGGTCCATTTCCAGCAGCGCGGGGATAC
>JALXCH010000623.1 GCA_026991005.1 Calditrichia bacterium
GCACTGGATTGCCTGCCATCTGGTGAATAAATGGGTGGCAAAAGTGTGGGAAGAGGAATGAGACGATTTCATTGGATTTTGGTGATGGTGTTTTTGGGAGTGTGGGGTGTTGTTCCTGCCTGGGCAGCACCGCAGGCGGTGAACCAGGATTTGTTGAAAATTCAAATTTGCAATGCTAAAAAATTGTATCAGAAAAACAAAGGCAACCAGGCGGTGCGTCTGATGAAGCGATTGGTGCGCTCCCATCCCCGGGATGCGGAGGCAAACTACATCCTTGCCCTCCTGCTGTACAAGGTGAAAAAAGACAAACGGGGCATGGAGAAATTTCTGGCCATTGCTCAGCGGTTTAATTCGTCTTACCAATCGCCTTTAAATTTATCGGAAGCAGAACTGAACCGTCTTCTCACACCCCGCTGCGAGGAGAACACCAACGATTTGAATTTGAAAATCCAGCTTGAGGAGATCGAAAAGTACATTCAGTGGGGATACTGGGATAAGGTACAGACTCTGTTTTTGCGGGCGGCGGATTTTGTTCCGGGGGCAACGCTCTATTATCGCAACCGCTACTATTTAAACGGGCTGGTGCTTTACGACCATCTGGGAGATAAGCTGCGCGTCATTCATTTCTACCGCCTGATTGACCCCGATGTGCTTCCGCCCGTTAAAGAACCGGTGTATCAGCGGTTACAGAGAAAATGGCGCAATGAGGCGGAAAAGTTCGAACGTAAATACCGCAAACCGTCGCTGGTTACGGAAAAGCTGGATCAGTTGTTTCAGGAGAAAAAGTATGAGGATGTGCTTCTGTTCATTTCCCTGGTGGATGATTACTTTCGAGGTGATGAGCAGTTTTCGAGCTTATTGAATATTTACCGCCTGGAGGTATTGCTGCAGTTAAAGCGCCTGCGAGAGGCACGAGCGCTCTCCGATTCCCTCGCCTGGATTTTAACGTCGCCCCAATTGCCTCGCAATTACGCCTTCCGGTTAAATCAGTTGAACAAAAAACTGCTGTTCCTGGAAACGGGAACCCGCATTGCCCGGGACAAACGCAAAGCCGACTCCCTCATGTTGCGTGGCTATTACAGCGAGGGCATGGCGTACTACCATCGATTCTTGAGTCAGCAGCAGGAGATGAACGGTTCAACGGACTTCATTTATTATCTGTTGAGTTCCATCCACATGAAAATTGGCCAGTACGATGAGGCCCGGAAATTTTTAAAGAAGATTAACATCCAGCAATTTTCAGAAGAGCAGGTGAATGCTTTAAGGGATTCCATCGAGCAGGCGGAAGAATTCGAAGCGCACTGGCGGCAGGAGATGACCCGGATTTACACCCTGCTGCAAAACGGGCAGGTGGAAGATGCCCGCGCCCACATGGTACCGCTGCTTGCTTCACCATTTCTGCGTTACGGATTAAAAGATTCTTCTTACACCACCCTGGCGCGCATTTACCTGCGAGAGGGCAAATACATCTGGGCTAAAGAAATGCTCACGCTGGCGCAAAAATACAGCGCCGAGAAAAAGCAATTTCTGTGGGGGCAAATTAACCACGAGTATGTGTATTACAAAACCTATCGCACCCACGAGAAAAACTGGCACCAGGTGTATTTTTACATCGGCTACACCAAACCGGTGGAATACACCATTTTCCCCATGACGCAGAAAAAGTTAATGCTGGATGTGGGTGACGAAAATCTCTACTTCGTAGCCAATGCTTTGCAGCCCATCAAATTGAAGACGCGAGGAACGTACTTAATTACCCCGGCGCTGGAGAAAAGTTTGAGCCACCTCTACACCGGCGCCGGATTTGTGGTGGGATGGGGGTTATTCTTTCTGGCAAGATAAAAGGGGAAATCCATGAAGCGGAACAGGTTGATTCCATTTTTAACCGGACTATTGCTGCTGGGCGGCCTGGCAATGTTAGGGGCTCAAAGCAGCGATTGGCAGGATCCGCATCAGCGCATTACCTCGCTGGTGCAGAATAAAAACTACGATCGGGCACTGGCCGAGGTGGATAAAATTCTGGAGCTGCAGCCCGAAAGTGTGCTGGCGCGAAGCTGGCAGGTGCTCATTTATTTAACCCGGGAGGATTCAATTCAAAAAGCAAAATTACCGGAAAATATTTATGAATTCGACCCCCGCTACAATTTCGACCTGGTGCTGGAAAATGTGGCATTTCTGGAAACGGCTTCGCCCGCCGACTCGGTGGAAAAAGAACTCCGCAATCGCGCTCTGGAAACCTACCGCCAGAACTTCCAGGATCTGGTGGTTGCCCTGCCCAACGCGCCGGTGACCGGGTATTTCCGAATCAAAACGGCACTGAAATTCATTCCACCGTTTGAACTGTTCCCGGTTCAGGAAAAACGACTGGAAGAAATTAACCGCCACTTCCGGAAAAATGGTTACCTCTATTTCGACCGTTTCGATTCTCGTAAGAAGGAATTCTTTGCCGTCATTCCCGGTTTCCCCATTTTGCGCCAGTTCGAAGGGGAATACGATGCCGTGCTGGGGCTCACCTACGACACGCTCCGCTTCGAATTCAACAATATTTTTAAAGACACCCTGCGAATTCCCTATCAGAAAATTGATTCACTGGAATACGATTTACCGGAGGATTACGTCCAGCTTTACTTTGAGCCGGAGATGCAGGTGAGCTTACCACCCCGGGAGAAACCGCTGCTTCACAAACAACTGGGAAACTACCAGGTGGTGTTGCTCCCTGTGGAAAGGGAAAACCACCTGCACCTCTCCCGAAACGAAAAAGGCTGGCAGAAATGGATTATCTGGGGAGGTGTAGCGGGAATGGCCACCGCATTTCTGGTTTTAGTGCGATAAACAAAAAGGAGTGTGCTCATGTTCCTGACCCGGACGCTTGGATTCATGTTAATTGGAGCAGTGTTGCTGTGGGGGCAACAGGTGAAAATTGTAAACCTGAAACAGCTCCCGTTGCCCGAAACGAAAAAGAACTACCGCAACGTCAAGCTTTCGCCCGACGGAAAGTACTTGAGCTTCGAAATGATGGAGAAGGAAAGCATCCATCTTTACCTCTACGATTTGCAGAAGGAATTAGCGGTCAAATTGGGGAAGGAATCCCGCACGAAAAAAAGTGACGATCTTTTCGATATCATTGATGTGCAAACGCTGGGTAAAAACGAAGTGACCAACCAGTTAAGCTGGTTTTACCGGCGAGATAAAAAGCGGATTTATTT
>JALXCH010000624.1 GCA_026991005.1 Calditrichia bacterium
GCACAAACTTCTGATACAAAGAAAAACGAGGCTGTTAAAGCATACAACAATGCCATATCAAAAATAAAAGCAAAAGATTACAAGGGAGCTGTAGATTCATATTCAAAAGCTATTGAGCTGAATCCCAAATATAAAAAAGCATTTTTCAACAGAGGAAAAGTTGAAATGAAGCTGAAAAAATATAAAGAGGCAATTGAAGATTTCAAAAAAGTGGAAGAATTAGATCCTGAATATGCAAAAGCATATATGAATGAAGGATACTGTGAATTAAAGATAAAAGATTACAATAAAGCATTGGATGCTTCAACAAAAGCAATAGAGCTTGACGGAAAATTGGAACAAGCATATATAAACAGAGCTAAAGCTTATCAGAAACTTAAAAAATACGATGAAGCAATTCAGGATTATACAAAGACCATAGAATTAAACGGAAAGAATAAAATAAAAGCCTCTCTCAACAGAGGTATATTGTACCAAAATCTAAAAAAATATGATGAAGCAATTGCTGATTTCACAACAGTTGCCGATGAGAACCCCAAATATGGCAAAGTATTATTATACAGAGGTAAAGCATATTTGGATAAAAAAGATTATGCTAGTGCAATAGCGGACTTCTCAAAACAAATGGAATTAGACCCTAAAGACATCAATGCTTATTATTACCTGGGTTACACTAAGCTTAAGAATAAAGATTATCCCGGAGCGATTACTTCTTTCACTAAAGGATTAGAAGTAGATGCTAATTCATTTAAATTATTAGGCAAACGCGCCATTGCTTATTTCAGTAATAAAGAATATGCAAAATCAATTGAAGATTACAACAAATTGATTGAAAAAGAAGCAAAAGGAAGCTATTATCTAAACAGAGGAATCGCTAAATATCTTACCAAGGATTATGCAGGTAGTATTAAAGACCTTGAGGAAGCTATTAATAAAAAGGCTAAATTGGGTAAAGCTAATTACTATCTCAGCTTATCATATCAAAAGAAAGGTAATAACGCTCAGGCATGTAAATATGCAAAAGAATCTAAAAAACAAGGTTACAAAAGGGCAGACAATCTGATAAAGAATGTTTGTAAATAATAATTTATAGTTAAATATTTTCAGAAGGGGCTAACCCGCATTATTCACAGATATATCTATTACGAGCTGAAACTGCCCGCAATTAAAGGAAATGCTTAAAAATTTTATACCTCAAAAATGGGTGTCCATTTACTCGGTAAAAATTTTCTGTGCTTTCCTTTACTTTTGCCATTTTGAACTCTCATTACGAAAACCTGTGAATAATGCGGGTTGACAGTAATTGTCAGACCCTTTTTTGTTTTCTCCTGTTTATTTTTATCTTTACAAAAAAATAATCATTATGACATTCACCAACAAAACTATTTTCATAACAGGTGCAACCAGAGGTATCGGTAGGGCAATTGCCTTAAAAATGGCATCTGAAGGTGCAAATATTGTCGTAACAGGAAAAAGCGATGTTCCTCATCCAAAACTACCCGGTACTATATTTACTGTTGCAGAAGAAGTTGAAAAAGCCGGAGGAAAAGCTTTACCGATAAAAGTTGATGTGCGAAGTGAAGAATCCGTAAAAGAAGGTGTTGAAAAAGCTGCCGATTATTTTGGTGGTATTGATATTTTGGTCAATAATGCAAGTGCTATTTTACTTATGGATACTCAAATTTTGCCGGTAAAAAGATATGACCTCATGCAACAGGTTAATGCCAGAGGAACATTTATCTGTTCAAAATATGCAATTCCATATTTAAAAAAAGGGAGAAATCCTCATATTTTAACAATGTCTCCTCCTATAAATCTTGACCCTAAATGGTTTAAAAATCATGTAGCATATACCATCAGCAAATACGGTATGAGTATGACTACTTTAGGATTATCTGAAGAACTTAAAGAATATAAAATAGCGGCAAACTCTCTATGGCCAAAAACCATAATAGGAACTGCAGCTATCTCTTATCTCATGGGAGAACAAGGACTCAAAATGTCACGCAAACCGGAAATAGTTGCAGATGCAGCATTTGAGATCTTCAAAAAAGATAGTTCAGATGCAACTGGAAATTTTTATCTTGATGAAGATGTTTTGAGGGAAACCGGTATAACTGATTTTTCAAAATATGATTTTGTTTCCGGAGCCAATATAATGCCAGATCTGTTTTTGGACTGATCATTTACACACTTTATCGAATACTACTGCACTGCGCAAAAAATAAATACTCATACATATTTAGCTATTTTTGTTTATTATAATATACAGAAAAAAAATAATACTTTTTCTATATGCCGTTCCTACGGAACTCATTTGAAGACATTCGTTTTTTATTTACCAGCGACTTTCCGCGTGTCGCTGAAGCTTTAGCGGAGGCACACGTCAGCCGGCTAGAATATTTCGTCCCTAAACGGGACTTTTACCCGATATTTTACTTACCCAATAGTTTTATACTACTAAAATCCGCCAAATAGCGGATAAGATGTTCTAACAAGAGGACGTAAGTCCATTGAAAACGGACAAACGGAATTATTTTAAAATGCAACCTAATATTGTTTATCTTTGTAGGTAATCCCGCTAGGGATGAAATATTTTAGCAAGAGGACGTAAGTCCCTTGATGACGACAAACGCATATTTGTTTGAGTCCCATCGGGACGACATATATAATTTGTGGGTATTTTTTTCGATAGAACACTATCTACCATAAAAAAATAAAAAGAGGCAGTCAATTTACATTGGCTGCCTCTTTGTTTTCTTAAATAAATATCATCAATGTTTGAGTACTATCAGTTTCTTAAACATCACTTTACTATCTGATTCAAATCTCAGGTAATATGTTGCAGGACTTAGTTCTCTTACATCTATCGCAACATCATTATGTCCTAATTTGAATTCTTCATTAACCGCATTTCCTATTGCTAATTTTCCATTGATATCATATACATCTATTATGACTTTTGCATCTGACTTCAATTCAAATTCAATATTCGCAATATTTGATACAGGATTCGGATATATCTCAAATATATTATTTTCCGACTTGTTACTGATAAAGACTGCGACTACCTTACTCTTTGTGGTTAAGCCCGTTCCCTCTACCTGTATTATCCTATAATAATATATTCCATTGCTAAACTTATCATAATCATCAAATTCATAGGAATTGGTATTTC
>JALXCH010000625.1 GCA_026991005.1 Calditrichia bacterium
GTTATTTCTCTGTCTTTAAAAATCAATGTAAATATTTAAATAATCGTAATTTACAGTGTTTTTATAGCCACGAGCTTTTTTCGCAGAATCCTACGGATGCGCAGCATCCCTATGGGAAGCTCGGGGCTATGTTTTACATTCATTGTGGGTTAGGTAATTTTTCAGTATAACGATGAGCTTCCAAAGGATACTGTACATCCAGTCGTAGAATCAGGCTGCTGCAATTCCGCTTGCATATCGATCTTTTTAAAAAGTTTTTAAATTTTTTATTTAAAACAGCGCCATATTAATCTGTTTTCAGATTCCAACCTCCCCCACCTTAACTTTCAGAGAATTCGGTTGAATTTAATCCATATTTAATTTAGGTTATGAACCGTTGAGAGTAGCGGTGTTATTGTTTTTTTCCTGGAGAAAAAAGGTGCCAGATAAGGAATATGTTTCCGATAAAGCGCTCATCGAAGCGATCCGGGAGTCGGATCAACAGGCATTTAAAGAATTCTATTTCCGCTATTTCGACAACATTTATCGATTTTTGTACTGGCGTACCCGGGATGAAGAAATTTCCCGAGACTTAACCCAGGAGCTATTTTTACGGTTGTGGCGCAATCGTGCCGGTTTAAATCCCAATCTTTCCATCAAAGCTTACATTTTTCGAGCAGCCGGGAATCTGGCAATCGATCATCTGCGTCATCGCATCTCCGAAGCCATTCAACCCACCGAAATGCCTACGCTGGCTTCCCCAGAGGATATCAATCGCAACATGGAGCTAAAGGATGAACTTCATCGCTCTCTGGCGCAACTTCCGGAAGACCAGCGTACCATTATTCTGATGAATCGAGTGGAAGGGATGAAATATCGGGAAATTGCCGAAGCGCTGGACATCTCCATCAAAACCGTGGAAAAGAAAATGAGCCTGGCATTGAAGTTTCTTCGCAAATCACTAAAACATTTGCTGGTGCTAATTCTTCTGGTAAAATTTTTACAGGATGTAGGGCTTTTTTTGTTTACCTCGTATTTTTAGGTTAGAATTTTAGAAAAAGAATGTGAAAAGCGAATACGCATGAGGGAACAGAGAAAAGATATGGAAAACAGAGATTATACGGAGGTTATTGCCAGAGCACTTTCCGGAGAGCTGAGTGAACAGGAAGCGGAAGCGCTGGAGAAATGGCTGCAGGAAAGCCCTGAGAATCGTGGTTTGTTTGCAGAATACAGCCGCATCTGGGAAAATATGGAGAGTCTGGAGCCCTCTCACAAACCGGATGTGGCCATAATGTGGCGGGATATTGAAGAAAAACTGGGTTTTACCTCCCACGGATTATCTCCTAACCGGGTAGCCCGGAAATGGGCATTTTTTTCGAACCGGCGTTTTCGAGGGGTGGGAATTGCTACCACACTTGCAGCGGCGGCACTGGTGCTGTTTTTCTTTTACCAAATTTTGCTGGTACCCCATCAGCAAACAATTGTGACCCATAAATCGGAGAAACGCCAGGTCGAGCTTCCCGACCATTCTCTGGTATATTTAAATGCGGAAACGGAGATTACCTTTCCGAAAGAGTTTTCCGATACCCTACGCACCGTTTTGCTTAAAGGGGAAGCCTTCTTCCGGGTGCAGCCCGCACCGGTTCCGTTTGAAGTGCGTACCCAGAACGCCACAATCCGGGTGCTGGGAACGGAGTTTGATGTATGGGCACGGAACTCCACCACCCGGGTAATCGTGCGTTCCGGACGGGTACGGGTAGCTTCTCGTTTGCGTGACGATAGTTCCCCGGTGGTACTCAGCGCCAACCAAATGAGCGTGGTGTCCTCCGATCAATCTCCCCGACCACCCGAAGCAGTGAATGCCAATTATCTGTTGGGCTGGCTCCATAATCGATTTGTTTTCTCCAAAACACCGTTGAAGGAAGTGGTAAGTGAGCTGGAACGCCGCTACGATATCCGCATCGAATTGGCGGATCCCGAGCTGGCCGACCGCACCATTTCTGGCTCTGTGGAAGAAAGCAATATCGATTCCACCTTGAAATACATCTGCCTTACCCTTAACTTGTCCTACCAGTACGATGGTGAGAAATACATTATTCGGTGATTGCGCTCCCGATACAATCGGCTGGATGTGTAAGAAAATTTGTAACCATAGATTTTCTACACGTTGATTTCAAACTTTACTCGCTCTCGAGAACAATGTGGGAGCGCAAATCCAGGTTCAGAGAGACAGAACACCAGTACGAATTTGCTGGTAGGGGAAAATGAACATTTTCGCTAAAACCCGCATTCCTCGTGGTTGGCAATTTTCTCTCGTTCTCTTAATCGGCTTATTTTTTGCCCTCTCTTTGTTCGCCAGTACCTTACGCGTCTCAATAAAAGCTCATCATATTCCGTTACGCCAGGTGTTAAACCAACTTTCCCACCAGTATTCTCTGGCTATTTTGTTTGCCGATGAGCTGGTGGAAGGGATTCGGGTGGATTGTGACATAAATAACCTGCCGCTGGAAGAAGCTCTGGTACAAATTCTCCAGAACACTAGACTCTCTTTCAAAATAGTGAAAAACGGGCAGGTTGTGCTATACGATAGTCGAAAGATTCGGTTTTTTACCATTCGGGGGCGGGTGCAAGATTGCCTGAGTGGGGAGATGTTGCCTAATGCCAACGTGCAGATTCTGGGAACCACCCGGGGAACGCAGACCAACCGGGAGGGACGATTTGTTTTGATTCATGTACCTCTCCGGGTGTGCTCGCTTCGGGTGAGTTACCTGGGATATCGTCCGGATACATTGCTGGTCAATCCCGTTAATTTGCAACCCGATTTGCTGGTAACTCTTCAACCTATTGCCTTCCTATCCGATTCGGTCGTTGTTCATGCAAATAATTATCAGTTTTTTGCTACTCAGGCAGAAGCAGGACATTATTCCATCTCACCCACTCAATTTTCCGATTTGCCTATCATTGGAGACAAGGACATTTTTCGTTCACTTCAGTTGCTGCCTGGCATTTCCACCAATTTGAATGGAACCTCTGGCGTTAACATTCGGGGGAGCTCCCCCAGCGAAAATCTGCTCCTGCTGGATGGCATGACGTTGTATCATGCCGACCATTCCTTTGGTCTTCTCAGTTCGGTAAGTTCGGATGTAATTAAGGATGTGCAGTTGTACAAGAGTGGTTATCCGGCAGAGTATGGAGGGCGTCTGGCCGGGGTGCTGGATATCACCACAAAATCGGGCGATCTTGATCAGTTCCACGCTACCCTGAATTTGAATCGCCTATGTGGGCAATCCACTCTGGAAATTCCCCTCTGGGGACGGGGATCGTTGCTCCTGTCCGGGCGAGCCTCCTATTCTCGCTACCTGATGGAAGACTTGTACCGAAAATTGGTGTATCGCCCTCCTTACCAGCCAGATGCACCACCCCTGGCTTACTACGAATTGGTGTCCACGGATTCTTTTCCGGGGAAACCGGGCCAACGGATTCTGGGTACTATTGGACAAAAAATCCGGGGTCCATATTTACCTGAACCAACAGTTCGTCCCGATATCCACTTTTACGATCTATTCAGCAAACTCACACTGCTTTCTTCTTCCCACGATGTGCTCGTAATTAGCACTCTAATTAGTAAGGATGCCGCCATCACACACGATGATCGAGATTCCCTCTCTTACCATTCCGATAATGAATGGAACAGCTGGGGAAGCAGCGTAAGATGGTTTCGACAGTGGGGGAATCGTCTGGAGAGCCAATTTTTAATAAGCAATTCGGAGTATGTGAAAGATTTTCGGCAATTCCAACAATTTCGCTTTCCAGGATCAATTGGTGGCGATACTACGTTCACTTACAGAGATCAAATCGTTAACCGAATCAATAATTTTTCTCTTAAATGGCATCATTCCTTTCACATTAATTCTGCCTCGGATTTAGGATTTGGCCTGGACTACAATAAATCCCGGGTCTCTTTTAATGAGAATTCCACCGTGCTGGCAAATAAAGAGGCTTCCTTGTCTCAAAGTAATCAGGCCCGGGAGTTTGCAGGATATGCTCAGTTTACCTGGCACAAATGGACAAAGCTGAATACAATTCTCGGTTATCGGGGAACTTATTATTTCCCTCTCAAAAAATTGCACCACGATCCTCGCTTTCATTTTCAGTTCCGTATGCACCCAAACTTTCTAATTAAAGGAAGCTGGGGTATTTCTCACCAATTTACTATGAAGATAGGTGAAAATGATCAAAATACGGCCACCAGCGTATTCTGGGTACTGGCAAACGACACCAGCTTAAAACCGGCTTATTCCGATCAGAAAACCATTGGTCTTCAGTGGAAAAAGAAAAACGTATTGGTGGATTTAGAATATTTTTACAACAACCTGTACAATTTACCGGAGGTTTTTATTTATTATGATGAGTCGCTGGTAGGGCAGAATAATAATGATGGTTTGGTGTGGCAGATTGTACAAAAAAACTTTAGCGTTCATGGTGTGGATTTGCTATTGAAAAAACAATCGGGAAATCCGGGATTCTGGGTAAGTTATGGATTTCTACATAAGAAGTATCGTCCGAGAGGGGAGTACCTGCAAATAGCGGGGGAAGTGCTCCCGGAATTAACCCATACCTTTAAACTGGTAGGGAACTATCGGATGAAACGTTTGAACATCGTACTTTCGTACCAGTATGCTACCGGAAAGTATTATACCAGACCTACCCTACAGCTGGTACTTAGCAGAGATCTGGGTTCTGCTATTTTTAATCAGTATTATGTGCTTCCTCCTTTCGTTCGCAATCAGCATCGCCTCCCGGCAACCAGTCAGGTGGATTTAAGTATTAATTACCGTTTCCGATGGGAGAATCTGGCCTGTAAACTAAGTTTTATGGTATTTAACCTGCTGGATTCGCGCAATATCTGGTACAAATATTACTATCCAGATGGAGACCGGTTAAAGCACCAGGATATTTACATGTTTGGGTTTACTCCTTCGCTTTCTCTGGAAATGAAATGGAACTAATTCTGGGCGGGTTGCTCAGGAGTTTCTCCGGGTGCGCTAACAAAGTACTGGAAAAGCCTCCCGGAAAGTTTGCAATCCCTGTTGACACAAATAGGGTGAATGTGTATCTTGTACTGCTATGGTTCGTCAATTTTCGTTAAAATGGAAACTGATTATTGTGATTCTGGCACTGGCGACATTCTGGGGAGTAATTTCCTACCTGTACATTCCCCGAATGCTGGGATTGGTTGTGTTGTTCTTTTACATCATTCCGTCTAATTCGTTTATTCCTTTTCCTCATGAACCAGCCATTATATTTTACGGGAAAATTTACGGGCCTTACCTCACTACCCTCGCGGCCATTATTCCAACAGCCATTGCCTGCATCATCGATTATGCCGTATTAACTCCGGTGTTTACCCGTACCCGTCTGGCGCGGATTAAGCAGACCGGCATCTACCAGAAAACCGTGTATTATTACGAAAAAGCTCCTTTTTTAACCAATTTTGTGGCTGCGCTCTCCCCGCTACCGTTTTACCCGGTGCGCATTCTTTCGGTGGCCAGTGGGTATCCCATGTGGAAGTACACCACAGCTGTGGTTACGGGCCGCATCCCCCGTTATTTTTTTCTGGCCGTAACCGGAGCTATTTTACAGGTTCCTGACTGGTTTATTGCTTTGTTCTTCCTCTCACTGGTATCGGCTCCGTTGTACAAGAAATTTTCTTCCTGGAAACGCCGCCGTCAGATGGGCACTGCACCCGATGTGGTGGAAGAGCTGGTGATTTCGGAAGAAGAGGAGAGCGAAGTGTTCGAAGAAAAGGAAATGATTCCCTCGGCGGTATCCGATCGGTAACCCATGAAGACGCGCATTTTCCATCGAAATAATCTGAATTATCAGGATAAACTGGCATCGGTCTGGGAAGAACTGTTCCGTTTCTGGCAGGAGGAAGATGCCCACTTTCCGCGCCAAAAAACGGTGCTGGTAAAACCCAACTTACTCTCGCCCCATGCACCGGAGGTAGCTATTACCACCCATCCCGCTGTGGTAGAAGGGGTGGTGCGAGGACTTCAGGAATGGGGTAACCGGGTGCTAATTGCCGATAGTCCCGCTGGCATTTACAATAACAACATGAAAAATTTGTGGCGGGTAACCGGGATGCAGGAAGTAAGCCAGCAAACCGGTGCCACGCTGGTGGATATTAATCGCCTACCTTTGAAGAGTCGTAAAGGTGGAGAGCGCAATTTTTATTTTACCGCCCTGCTGGAAGAAGTGGATTATCTGGTGAATTTACCCAAGCTGAAAACCCACGGACTTACCCTGTTAACCGGTGCGGTGAAGAATGTTTTTGGGCTTATTCCCGGAATTCAAAAGGGAGAGTTTCACATTCGTTACCCGGATCCGGAGGATTTTTCCGCCAATATGGTGGAGATTTTTCAAGCCGTGCGTCCCCAATTCACCATTATGGATGGAATACGCATTCTGGAAGGGGATGGCCCGTCTTCTGGGGGCTCTCCCCGGGATGCCGGGTTTCTGCTGGCCGGTACCGATGCGGTGGCACTGGACAGCGTGGCATCGCTGCTTATCGGGATTGACCCGTTGCAGGTATTTACCACCCGCATTGCCCACGAGAAAGGAGTGGGACAGGGAGATGTGCAGCACATCGAAGTGGTGGGAGATGAACCTGCTCCCATTCAGGCTCGCATTCCCGGGCGGCACATTTTTAGTCGCCTGCCGGATTTTCTGCTTAAAATCCTCAGCCGTCTGGTGTGGACGCGTCCCCGGGCAAATCCCGAAAAGTGCAGCCATTGCGGAATATGCATCAACAACTGTCCCGCCGAAGCCATGGCATCCGATGCCCGGGGCGTTCCCGTGATCGATTACGGAAAGTGCATCAACTGCTTCTGCTGTGCCGAAGTCTGCCCGGATGATGCTATTTATCAGGAAGCAAGCTGGCTGGTGCGGCGGTTAAGCTGAATTCTCCCTCCCTCTCGGAAAGGGAAGATGCTCCCATTTTTAGACTTCGAGCGATCAGTTCTTCATAAAAAAATTCTTGCAAAAAACCGGTGGAAAACGCTCGTTCTATGGGAAGCAACCTTCCCTCTCATTCTTCCTGCAATAGAAAAAATCCTGCAAAATCAGGATTCATTTCAGATACACAATTTTGCGTATCAGGGAATTTTCGGGTAGAGAGAGACGAACAAAGTACACACCTCCCGGTAGTTCGGAGGAGGGAGACCAGTTTATCCGGTGTGTTCCTGCTATCTGGAATCCCGAAAACAGCGTTGCCACCTTTGCACCGCGTACGTCGAATACGGCAAGTTCCACCCGGCTGTTTCGGGAAAGGAAGTAACGAATTGTGGTGCCGGGATTGAACGGATTGGGATAATTGGGAAATAGCACCGTGCGTAGAGGTCGGGGGGATTCACCTCCCGCCTGAATCCCGGTAACGTGGAATACAAAGGGACAGACCACGGGGAGGTGGTCGGAACCGTAGTACAGGGCATTGGCAACGGTAGCAGGAACCGCGCTGTTCGTTCCTTCGTTAATGGACTGGTTGAAGTGATTGCCATCGTTGCCCACTGCCCGATATTGCGCAGAGAGCACATTGTCCCGCAGGCTGCGAGAGATGAGAATGAAGTCAAAGCGATCGTCCAGGCCGCCACTGCTGCCCCCGCCAAAGCTGTTCGCACGCGGGGATTGGGTGTGAATGGGAGCAAAAGCAGGATTGTTGTGCCAGTTCCCGGGCGAATCGATGGGATCGAGGAGGGTGCTGTCGCTAATGACGAGCTGGTAAGCAGGCTCGCTGCTCTTGTACAAATTGAAATCGCCCACGACAATATAATTGGTTTCTGACGGATGGGCCAGCAAATTATTTTTCAATATGGTCATTTCCTGCAAACGCTGCTGCTGGTTGCTGCTTCCCTGTCCTGCCTTCAGATGAATAGAGTAAAGGTACAGCTCTTCTCCGGAGGCCATGTGTTTTACATGGTATTCCGCAATATCTCGCAGGCTGGTGCTGAAGTACCGGGCTCCCAGGTAAGCGAACAGACTGTTGCGGTAGAACAAGGCATTGTCCGAGTCCGGCCCGTCGTGAAAAGGAGCGGCATGAAAATCGGAGTCCAGCACGGAAAGGATGAGATTTACCCCTTCCTGACTGTCCATCTCCTGCACAATTAAAATATCTGGCTGTGCGTAGTGAATCACCGTTGCCAGATCGTTTAAACGTTGATTTCCGTTGCTACCGGGGAAATTCAACACGTTGTAAGTCATTACCCGAACGGTATCGCTTTGCCCCAGCGCTATTTGCAGCACGGCAAACCAGAATAGAAAAATACGCTTCATTGCTTCCTGCCAATTAATTTTTTGATTATTTTAGGTGAATTCCCGCCATCTGGAAGAAGAATCATCCCTGCTAGGAATTCACGTTCCTGTGAGCTCCCTTTCCCTGTCAACCTAAATTTTCGACTTTTTTCCGGGGATAACAACCAGAATTTTGAAAAAAAGTTGGATTGCTTGTTTTGAGATATTTAATCGGAAAAATCGGTTTATTGAAGCAACCGAAAGCATTGGAATCATAAAAAAAGAGTGAAACCCCATAAAAATGAGGCCCCAGAGAAGCAAGGAATACGCAATGCGCCGAAGATAATGGTGGTTTTCATTCAATAAACCTGCTCCTCCGTCTGCTTCATCAAACCAAGGAAATAATTGCATTATTTCCTTAAAAATTTTAAATTTAAAAAAACTATGAGGAGAGCCGGATGGAAATTAAAGTAATTCCCATCGAGAAACCGGAAGAAACCAATTTTATACTGGGACATACCCATTTTATTAAAAGCGTAGAAGATTTGTACGAAGCGGTGGTTCAAAGCGTACCGGGAGTAAAATTCGGTATCGCTTTTTGCGAAGCCTCGCAAGACCGGCTGGTACGCTGGACGGGAAATGATGAAAAGCTGATTGAACTGGCCCAGAAAAACGCCATGAATATTGGTGCAGGCCATTCTTTTATTATTTTCATCGAAAACGCTTTTCCCATCAACATGCTCAACGCCATCAAGGCTGTGCCGGAAGTATGCCGTATCTTTTGCGCTACCGCCAATCCCACCCAGGTGCTGGTGGCAGAAACCGACCAGGGTCGGGGAATTATTGGGGTGGTGGACGGACAATCGCCCCTGGGCATCGAAACGGAAAAAGATATTCAAGTACGTAAAGATTTCTTGCGCAAAATTGGCTATAAACAATAGCTAAAAGAGAAATCCGCTGTGCCAGATTCCCGAATCTCTGGCAGGATAATTGTATATTTTTCTTGTGATTTCCGGGAGCCGCAGGATACGCACCCATTTCGGCTCCCGGCAAATTTCACCGGTAAAATTTCTGGGCAACAATTGTACAATAACTAGAACCGATTTTAACACAAACAATTCATCGAAAACATTTTTTGCATATGAAATATTCCCGGATTAATCCAATTTTTTACTTCTTACGCACCATCTTCCCAAACTTCATGTTGCTTCCGCTATTGTTTTTATTCACGGCAACACAGGCGCAAAACGTTTCTGAAGATAGTGTTTTGTTTAACCAGCAGATTCAAGACCTCATCAACCAGAAGCAGTATGCTTCTGCCCATATCCTGCTGGAAGATTTTCTGCAGCAAAGCGGATTAAAACCCTTCTACGCCTGCTGGATGGTGGAAAACGGACTGCTCCATTATTTCCGCCACGAAAATTACCATATTTTTTACCTGATGGACGAGCCCAACCATTGGAATGAATCCACACCGGATACCACCCGTAATATGCGCATTGCCCGTTTGCGCTATCCCGAACATATTCTGAAAGCCATCATTCATCAACATCCCGGATATGCCAGAGCGTACAAGTTGCTGGGGGATTACTACAACATGCAGATTCAAGATATGAATGCTCTGGAACTACCCGATACCAACCGGATGAATAATCTGGAAAAGCTGGTTTTTCAGTATTACACCCAGGCAGAGAAGCTGAATTACCAGGACGTTCAGATAAACCAATGGCTGGGTATTTACTACCGCCGCATTAATCAAATTGATTTAGCCGAAAAATATTTTCTGCGAAATATAAAACCACCGCATCACGACGCCATTTCCTTTTTAAACCTGGCGGAAATCAGTTACCAGCGGAAGAAATACGCCAGTGCGTTTAACTACGCCATTCAGGCGGTAAAGTATTTTTCGCCCATCGAGGTGTACCTGAAGTACGATGCCAAACGGCTGGCTGCCCGCTCCTTGCTGGCTCTGGGAGACGAAGAACGATTCCTGCAGTACATCGAGGACTGCATCCAGATGCTCCCGGATGTACAGGACGCATACATCGACCTTTTTCAGTATTACGAAGGGAATGGCAGAGGCGAAGAAGCCGAAGCTGTGTTGAAAAAAATGCTACTGGCAAATCCTTTCGATCGCAAAGGGTACACCGTGCTGGAAAATTACATTATCAAGCACCAGAACTATTTTTTTGGCGAGAGGCTATTCGACGAAATGC
>JALXCH010000626.1 GCA_026991005.1 Calditrichia bacterium
GAAGTCGTTTTTAGTGAAACCTTTACCAATGCAATGGAGCATGGTAATCTGGAATTGCCCTCCATTGCTAAAAACAATGATTTATTGGTTCGTACAGAATATGAAGAATTGCGTGAGCAGCGCCTGAACGATCCTAATTACGCAAATCGGAAAATTCATATTACGTTTGAATGTAATCCCCAGCTTTTTTCACTAACCGTAAAAGATGATGGCCCCGGTTTTAATTGGAATAAATATTTAGATAGAAACCACCGAATCACCGAAGTGAGTACCCTTCCTTTTGGTCGAGGTTTTAATATCGTTCAGCTTTATATTGATGAAGTGCATTTCAATAAAACGGGGAATATGATTACCCTCATTAAGAATCGTAATTAAATTATTGGATATTTCCTCTTCTTTGAAAAATTTACATATCTGCAAATATTCTTAAATTAAGTGAAGAGTTTTGATTCAATTCTGGTTTTGACTTGCTTTGTCTGCGATTCAAATATTAATTTCTTTTGAAGAATAGGGACTTTCTTATGAATAGCACTAAAATAATGGTTGTGGACGATGATTATTCGTCCCGATTGTTTTTGCAAAAAATTCTGAATAAAGAAAATTACCAGACCAGTATTTGTGGCGATGGACTGGAAGCTCTGGAGTTAATCGACAAACAGAGTTTCGATCTGGTAATTACCGACCTTAAAATGGAAAGCATTGATGGTATTGAATTATTAGAGAAGCTGAAGGATATTGATCCCGAAATTGCGGTTATCATCCTTACCGGACATGCTTCCATTCAAACCGCCATTGAAGCCTTACGGCTGGGCGCCAGCGATTATTTAACCAAACCCATCAATATTGATGAATTCCGTATCCGGGTTAAAAAAGCTCTGGAACGCCGTAATCTGGAAAAACGGTTGAAAGAAGCAGAGCGGCGCATCACCTACAATGCCACGATTACTACTGCCAATCATGAAATTAACCAGCCTCTGACGGTGATTCTTTCCGGTATCGACATGATTAAAATGGAGCTGGAAAAATTGAATGTCAAGGAACCCCGGATCGACAAATACATTCAGTTAATTCAGAAATCCGGGCACCGCATTGCCGATATTCTCCGCAAGTTTAGAGAAATTTCCTCTCCGGTTATTCAAGAAATTCCCCACGGAATGCAGATGATTGAACTGCACATTGACCAGAAAAAACCGCTTGGGGAAAAGAACTACATCCTGGTGATCGAAGATGAAGAAAATCTACGGGAAATCGTGCGGGATGTGCTGGAAAACGCTGGATTTCGGGTTATTGTAGCCGCCAGTGCCGAGGAAGGGGTGGAATTCTTTAAAATGCACCACGAAGTGATCGATATGGTTTTGCTGGATTTTCATTTGCCGGATTCCCCTGGCTCCCGGGTTTACTATAAATTGCGGGAAGTGAACCCCGAAATTAAAGTGGTTATCACTTCGGGTTTCGAATTGGATCAATCGATTCAGAGCATTCTCGATGATGGCGCCATCGGCTTTATCAGAAAACCGTTTGACCGCGAACAAATCGTCAACCTGATGAGCCAGGTCTTCGACATGAACAAAACAGACAAATCGACCAATTAATGGTACATTTTCTAATTGTTCTGGATACAAAATTATTCCTTTTTTTCAATTCCACCATCGCTAATCCTTTTTTCGATGCGGTGATGCCATTTATTACTCACCTTCATAATTGGAGCATTCCCATTGCGTTGTTTGCCATTTATCTGGGGGTAAAACAGGGTAAAAAAGGACGTATCGCTCTGGGATTAATTCTCATCACCCTTTTATTTACAGATCAAATATCCTCTTTTGTTCTGAAACCCTGGGTTGGCCGAGTTCGTCCCTGTCATGTTCTGGAGAATATTCGTTTACTGGTTAATTGTGGCGGAAAATTTTCTTTTCCTTCTTCCCATGCCACAAACATGGCAGGCTTTGCTGTGATACTTACATTTTTTTATCGAAGATACTGGTACTTTTTCTGGGGAATGGCACTACTTATTGGATTTTCCCGGATTTACGTTGGCGTACACTATCCCGGGGATGTATTTTTCGGGCTGCTAATTGGTGGAAGCATCGGCTGGTTGGTTTTCTTCATCTACCAAAAGGCGGCCAATAAATATTTTTTCCTAAAAATTCAGGGGGCATCGCAATGAGGGAAAAAATTTTAAAAATTCTGGAAAATGGAGATGATTATATCCAGATAGGAATCTCCGTTGTTTTGTTGGCATCTTCTGCAATTATCTTAATTTACAGTAGCTACCATTTTATTGATGAAATGAAAGTGAATATGATCAATGCCGTGTTTCATTTACTTCAGAAACTTTTCCTGATTATGATTATTCTGGAGCTAATGAACACTGTATTAACCTATCTGAAAGAACACACCATTCCACTGGAACCCTTCATTGTAATTGGAATCATCTCGGCTCTGCGCAAACTGCTCATGGCAGGTGCTCATATCTCCATTATGGAAGGGGAGAGCATCAACGAATTGCTTTTCAAACAATATTTGTACGAAATTGGTTTTAATACCTTTGTTGTTCTCATTTTAGTCATCGCCCTGTATTTAGTGAAACGGTACAAAGGGTATCGGAAATTAACGTAAAATTTCAGAAGAGAATCGACTTAATATTTGAAGTAAAGAATTTGCGCCCCTGGTAAATCCGCAGAAAATAATTCAAGTATTTCATTCTTCTTCATCAATGTAAATTATTGAATATCAATACATTACGCAGGATGTTTTCAATCTCATTTCTTCTCACATCTTCACGAACATAGAAAATGATTTGCAATCCCTTCCCGCCAAAACTAAATTCCTCTCCACAATATGAAGGGCAAAAATTTGAATTGTTCAGGAGTGAGCCTTGGCTTCATTTGTTCATTTACACAATCATAGTCATTACAGCTTGTTAGATGGTGCCATGGATATTAAGCGCATGATGGAGCGCGCTGCCGAGCTGAAATTCGAGGCATTGGCACTGACAGACCATGGCAATATGTTCGGTGTTCTGGATTTTTATCTTACCGCCAAACAGTATGGCATTAAGCCAATTATTGGCATGGAGGCCTACATTGCTCCGGGTTCCCGAACGGAAAGAAAGGGCGGTGGTAAAGGAGGTAAACAAGCACATTACCACCTGGTGCTGTTGGCTAAAAACAAGACCGGATACCGGAATTTGATGAAACTTTCCAGCATTGCTTATCTGGAAGGTTTTTACTATAAACCCCGCATCGACAAAGAGGTGTTACGCCAGCACAGCGAAGGGCTTATTGCCACTTCGGCCTGTATGAAAGGGGAGATATTTCAGAAGCTGAATAATGTGAGTCGGGAAGCAGCCATACAGGCCGTAGAAGAATACCTGGACATTTTCGGAGACGATTTTTATCTGGAAATTCAAAACCATCACATTCCCGAAGAAGCCGGTTACGAAAATATTTTCAAGCTGGCGCAGGATATGGGCATTCCGGTAATTGCCACGAACGACAATCATTACTTGCTCAAAGGTCAGCACTCTTCTCACGACATCTTGCTTTGCATCCAGTCTGGTAAGACGGTGAAGGATACGAACCGGATGCGGTACAACACCACCGAGCTTTATTTGAAAAGTGCAGATGAGATGTACCAGTTGTTCAAAGACCGCCCGGAAGTTCTGGAGCGTACTCTGGAAATTGCCGAAAAATGCAATGTGGAAATTGAAACGGGGCAGATTCTGCTTCCCAAATTTCCCCTGCCACCGGAATTCCAGGGAAAAACTCTGGACGATTATCTGCGCCACCAGGCGTTCGAGGGCATAAAAAAGTTGTATCCTGAGATTACTCCTGAAATTCAGGAACGTCTGGAATACGAGTTAGAAACCATTAAAAAAACGGGATATGCGGGTTATTTCCTCATTGTAAAAGATTTTATTGATTTTGCCCGCAGTCAGGACATCCCGGTTGGGTTGGGACGCGGCTCAGCAGCCGGGAGTCTGGTGGCGTATGCGCTGGGAATTACCCGGGTCGATCCCCTGCGTTACGATCTTCTGTTCGAGCGTTTTTTGAACCCAGAGCGAGTAACCATGCCGGATATCGACATCGACTTTTGTTTTGAACGCCGGGAGGAAGTGATTGAATACGTCCGCCGGAAGTATGGAGAGAAAAACGTCGCCCAGATCATTACCTTCGGTACCATGGCTTCCAAGGGAGTGATTCGGGATGTGGCGCGCGCTCTGGGAATGGAATATTCTTATGGCGATCGCATCTCCAAACTCATTCCGGTTCACCAGGGGAAGCCCATGCCGCTGAAGGAAGCACTGGAAAAAATCCCCGAATTACGTGAATTACACGAAAGTGGCGATCCCAATTTCCGGGAACTCATTAAGCATTCTCTGGTATTAGAGGGATTAGCGCGCCATGCGTCCATCCATGCGGCAGGCATCATCATCGCACCGGAAGATATTACCAATTATGTGCCCCTTTACCAGGCCGAGGAAAAGGGACAAAAAGTTATTGCCACCCAGTTTACCATGACCGGTTGCGAAACCATCGGTCTGTTAAAAATGGACTTTCTGGGTCTGCGTACGCTAACGGTGATCCATCATACCGTACAAATGCTGAAGAAAAAAGGCATCGAGGTGGACATCCAGAATATTCCCATGGATGATCCGGAAACATACCAGCTCTTTGCGGAAGGCAATACCGTAGGCATCTTCCAGTTCGAAAGTTCCGGGATGCAGGAGTATTTGCGTAAACTGAAGCCCAACCGCATCGAAGATTTGATTGCCATGAATGCCCTGTATCGTCCGGGGCCAATGGATAACATCGATTCCTACATTGCCCGTAAACATGGAAAGGAAAAAATTGAATATCTGCATCCCCGGCTGGAACCCATCCTGAAAGAGACGTATGGAATTATTGTGTACCAGGAACAGGTGATGCGGATTGCTTCGGAACTGGCTGGATTTAGCCTGGGGAAAGCGGATATTTTGCGTCGGGCGATGGGGAAGAAAAAAGTGGAAGTCATGGAAAAACTCAAGGAAGAGTTCCTCCAGGGCTGCCGGGCAAACGGGATTGATGACAAAACAGCGAACGATATTTACGAATTGATCTTCAAATTTGCTAAATATGGATTTAACAAATCTCACTCTGCCGCTTATGCCATTCTGGCCTATCAAACCGCTTATCTGAAACGCCACTATCCTGCGGAGTTTATGGCGGCCACCATGACCTCGGAAATTACCAACTCCTCCCGCATTGCGGAATTAATTGAAGCCTGCCGCAGCATGGGGCTGGAAATCCTTCCACCGGATGTGAATATTTCCGGTGCTCAATTCGAAGTCCCCGAACCGGGAAAGATTAGCTTTGGCTTGGAAGCCATTAAAAATGTGGGGAAGGCGGCCATCAAGTCTATTATTGAAGCGCGGAAGGAACATGGAAAATTCAAGAATATTTTTCACCTTCTCCAGCATGTGGATTTGCGCAGTGTGAATAAGAAAATTCTGGAAGCCCTGGTGCAAGCAGGTGCGATGGATTCTCTGGAGGGGAACCGGGCGCAGAATTTTCTGGCCATCGAAACAGCCATTAGCTTTGCGCAAAAATATCAATCCCGGGCTCAAAACAAATCTCAGATGTCTCTTTTCGAACTTCTGAATACTTCCGATTCATCCGGAAATGCGGAAGATGAGTTCACCACTTATCCGCCTTTACCGGATGTTCCGGATTGGAACTTACAGGAAAAACTGGAACGAGAAAAGGAGCTGCTGGGCTTTTACATTAGCGGCCACCCGCTCGATAAATTTCGAAAAGAAATTGAATTATTTAGCAATTTAAACTGGCAGAACCCCACCACTTTTGCCGAGAACAGGGAAGTGCGTACGGCTGCCATCATTTCCTCTGTCAAAACCCATCTGGACCGGAATGGAAACATCATGGCATTTGTGACACTGGAAGATAAATACAGTTCTTTCGAAGCGGTGGTTTTCGCTTCTGTGTACGAAAAATATGGGCTGTATGTGCAAAAAGGCGAAATGGTATTCGTACGGGGGAAAGTGAGCGAATCCAGCGAAAAAACCTTTAAAATGCTCTGTGACGAAATCATCCCCCTGTCCGAGGTTCGCAATCGGATGGCACAGGCCCTTCAGCTGATTATTCACACAACCCAGATTGATGAAAACCTTGTGGAAAATTTACATGCGGTTATTAAAGATTATCCCGGTACCACACCGGTATTCTTCGAGATTCGCCCCAATGGTAATGGGATGGGATTTTTAATGAAATCACGGAAATTCAAGGTTGTTTTAACCGATGATTTTCTGGACAAATTGAAAGGGTTGTTAGGTTCCGAGAACGTGGTAATTAAAATAAATTAAGGTGGAAGATTGCGCGCAGTTATTCAGCGAGTGAGTGAAGCTTCGGTGGAAGTGGATGGAAAAATTGTTGGTGTCATTGGCAATGGGCTGGTTGTTTTGCTGGGAATTCACCGGGAGGATACGGAAGAGGATCTGGATTATCTGGTGAAAAAAATTCCCGAATTACGCATCTTCGAAGATGCCGAAGGGAAAATGAATTTAAGCCTTCGGGAAGTGCAGGGAGAAATACTGGCCATTTCTCAATTCACCCTCTATGCCAATACCCGAAAAGGGCGCCGACCCAGTTTTGTAGAAGCGGCTCCCCCCGAAATAGCAGAACCGCTGTACGAGCGTTTCATTGAAAAACTGCAAACCTCTGGAATCCGCGTGCAGCGTGGGGTGTTTGGCGCCATGATGCTGGTACGGATTTTTAATCAGGGACCGGTTACCATCATCCTGAACAGCGAAGATCGCCTGAAACCGCGGCGGTAACAGAAACTTTCTTCTTAAAACGGCGTTAAGTTCGTATTTACGAATAGGTGATTGTATGGAAAAGAAAACTCATTCCCATTTAATCTGGAAGATTGTTAAAAAATTATTCCTTTATTTCCTGATATTTTTCCTTTTTGTGATGTTAATGGATCTGGTGGTTATGCCAATTTACACCAAGCATGGTGAAGAATATGAATTGCCAGATGTAACGGATAAGCCGTATCAAGAAGCACTGGAAATTCTACAATCGGAGGGATTTCACCCCATTATTCAGGATTCTGTGTATGACGAACAATTTGCACCGGGACATATTGTGCAGCAAAATCCTTTGCCTTTTACACGGGTAAAAAAAGGTCGCCGGGTGTATCTGGTGGTAAGTATTGGGGAAAAACCCCGTTATGTGCCGAAATTGATTGGATTAACCCCGCAGGATGCCAAATTCCGTTTGAAAGATGAAGGTCTGGAGCTAAACAAGGTCATCTATGCCTTCTCGGATATTTATCCCCGTGGGGTGGTGATAAACCAATCGATTCCCCCGGGGGAGATGGTCAAGAAAAATCAAAAGATTAACATAACCGTGAGTTTGGGGCCAGCACCCACTTCACTGGAAATTCCCAATCTGGTGGGGAAGAGTCTGGAAAGTGCCCGCAAAGAGCTGGAAGCCGTGGGCGTTCGCATAGGACGCATCAAATATGTGTACAAGCCCAATCTGGTGCCGGGTACCATCCTCAACCAATCCGTTTCTCCGGGAGTAAATGCTTCGCGGGTCGATTCTCTGGATTTGATTGTTAGCACCGATGAAGCACCGAGTTCTTCTGGAACACAGAACCAGAATCAGGATCAGGATCAGTAAGAGTTTTCCTGGGGCGAGGATAGTACTGAATTAATTCATTGATTTTCAGAAAAATAAATTCTATACTTTCCCAAACGATGAATATTTCGGGAAGTAATCATGAAACGACTTCACATTTTTATGTTCTTGATTTTGTGGGTAATTTTCTCCTGCTACCCGTTATTGGCTGGTGATTTAAATTTCAGAAAATATGCCGGAGAATTTATGGAAATTGGGGTGGCTCCCAGGGCGCAGGGAATGGGAGGGGCGTTTGTCGCTGTGGCGAATGACATCTCCGCTTCCTATTACAATCCCGCCGCTCTGGTAAACCTGACACAAACCCAGATTTCCTTTATGCATACCCAGCAGATGATTGCTTCGGTAAATTACGACTATCTGGCTTTTGGGAAACCTCTGGGAGGAAATCGAGTGGTTGGTTTAAGCCTGATTCGGCTGGGCATCGATAATATCAAGGATAGTCGGCAGGCACTCATTTATCTGGAATCTGACCCGGATAATTGGCGGTTGGATTGGTCGCGAATTACGGAGTTTAATGCCGCAGATTACATTTTCAACCTCTCTGTGGCACAGCGCATGGCTTCGAACTGGGCTTTTGGCGGAAATGTAAAGCTCATCCGCCGCAACATTGCCGACCACTCCGCGAATGGGATTGGGCTTGATCTCTCCATCTATCGCGATTTTTCTTCGGGTTTAACATTGGGTGCAGCTTTAAAAAATGTCACCACCACATTCATCTCCTGGGACACCGGAGAAAAGGAACTGGTTGCCCCGGCACTATTTTCCGGAGTGAGTTACCTCTGGCAATTTTCATCCTTTCACCTGGGTGTTCGTCCTGCCGTGGAACTTATTTTGCGCGGTGAACACCGCCAGAAAAGCGCCAGCCTCTCTGCCGGAGCGTTGAGCCTGGATATGGCAGCCGGTCTGGAAATTAACTACTTTGAACTCCTGTATTTCCGTTCGGGATACGATGAAATACAGCGCTTTAACCTGGGAGTGGGAATACAGATTCCCCATGTACGAATCGATTACGCATTTACCAATTACGATCAGGAACTGGGTAACAGCCATCGTATTGGTTTGATTGTGCTTCTGTGACGTTTTTTCTGAAGAATAATATTTTCGATAAATAACGTTATTTTATTCTTCAAACATTTTGCCTTAAAATTTAATTTAAGATTTTGAAACTCTGAATTGGCATACCCCAGGTAACACACCTATCGCATTAGAAGCTCTTTCTTGTGTCGCTCCTGAAATTCTTTGAAAAATCAGTTGAATTTACATTAAAAAGCGTGTACCTTTTTTCAGGTCATATGAAGGTCATTTAAACCTGGGGGATGGGTTTGAATATAAACCGAATTTTTTATTTTCCTCTTTTAATTCTATTTTTTGTATTAACGATTCAGGCTTCCTACCATGGAAATATTAGGACTATTTCTCAAAATCCGGCACCCATTTGTGGTACACCTCAGGCTTCACGCTTAAATAGCTGGGTTTATCTGGAAGAGCTCAAACATACCGATTATGCCGAATATTTAAAAATGATTGAGCAAATTGAATACGCCAAACATTTCAATTCTCAGAATAAAAGCAGCCGAAATTTCTGGGCATATAATTTTAAGGACAAGAAGTATTATCTGGTACAGGCAACGCTGCGAAAACAGGGCATCACCACCCGCATCTGGGTGGAGGACGATAGCTGGACTAAAGGATATGTAACCCAGCAAATTGTGGATTCCGTGTATCAACGACTGGTCAACCGCACCAATTCCCATTCCATTGATCCCAATTCCGGAATCATCAAGATTGATACCACCCTTTTTGGACAACCCCCAAACTACGATGGAGACGGAATCTTAGATTTCCTGATTCTGGACATTATTGATGATTTTGATTCCACCGCTTCTAACAGCCCATTCATTGCAGGATATTTTTCACCGGAAGACCAGACCAACAATCCCACCAGCAACAAAATGGATTTAATGTACCTGGATTCCTATCCGGGAATATATTTCAACGGTGTGTATCATCCAGACCGGGTTATGTCCACTACAGCGCACGAATTTCAGCACTTAATCCATCACCATTACGATACTCGGGAAGAAACCTGGTTAAACGAAGGCCTTTCGCAGTTAGCCAGTACCTACTGCGGATACGGATTGGATTATCCGGGTTTGTATTTACAGGATACAAACCAGAGTTTAACCTCCTGGGCTGGTGAGGTGAAAGATTATGCCCGGGTTCAGTTGTGGACGCTCTATTGTGCCGAACAGCTGGATCTCAATTTTATTAAGACACTGGTCAGTCGCCCGGAGCATGGTGTAAACAGCTTCAATATCGCTTTGCAGGAAACAGGATATTCCCTCACCATGGACGATGTGTTTGTCAACTGGACGATTGCCAACTGGGTTAATTCCACCGCTTACGATCCTTTGTACGGATATTCTCAACCGGAAGCACAAAGCTTACATGCCACTGAGGACAGCATCATTTACCAGTATCCTCAAAATGTTTCCGGAAATGTGGACAAATATGCCGTGGTTTACCACCGCTTTCGGGGGAAAGATTCCCTGCGCGTTTCTTTTTTCAACCGTCCCCAGCGAGTGTTCTGGCTTTCCGGCGCTCCCACTGCACCACAGATTTCCGAAATTACCCAGCCCGTTCTGGAAGCCCCGGATTTCAATGAAAACAACAGTTATGTGTTGGCTCTAATTGGTCTGGAAAACAGTGCAGGCTTTTCGTACCAGG
>JALXCH010000627.1 GCA_026991005.1 Calditrichia bacterium
CCAACCGGTTGGATTTATCTGAGGAGCAGATGTGGAAACTGTATATTAGTTTAACCGATGTGGAAGATAGTTTTCGTTCGATGAAGAGTGAGTTGGGTTTACGTCCCAATTATCATCAGAAAGATGGTCGGATAGAGGGGCATATATTCATTACCGTATTGGCCTATCACGTATTGAACAGCATTCAGAAGTACCTGCACCAGGCAGGGATATATTTGAGATGGTCCACCATTCGGGATCGACTCTCCTCCCAGTATCGCGTGACCATAGAGATGAACAATGATAAGGGTGAGAAGATTTTCATCCGACAGACCAGTGAACCGGAGGAATTTCATTATTTAATTTCCAAAATATTGAAAATACCCGTTCGCCCATTGGGACGAAAGATGGACAAAATATAATATTGTAGTGGGAATACAAAATCCATAATATGCTGATAATATGTGACTTAGGTCTTATCGGTGTTCAGCTTGGGTTAGTAATAATACTCCCGATACGATTTATTACGGAAAATGTGGAGAAAATCCATTATTTGCCAGACTAAAACTTGAGAAGGGCAACTGGTCAATGAGTACTTTATGGGGAATGCCTTTTCTGGCTATTACCCATTCACCACGATTGACCTCTCGTCCTAATCTTCTGCCCACGATTCGCTTTATGTTTTGGAAGCATATCAGTTTCTATTGCTTTATAGCCGGGATAAGGAAAATTAATTATCGGATACTCTGGTCAGTAATCAATTATCGGTAGTTGAATAAGTGAGGTGCTTTTTCTGACTAACTATAAGTCGATGTTCTTGGTGATGATTTGATATTTTTTTTAATTTAATTTTATCTTAAATTTAGATGCTTTGTCATCCTGATGGTGTTAAACCGGTTTAAGGATAAAAAAGATTAATTACTACTTATTCCAGCGAACGACTTTAGAAGATGCTAAATTTGTTGTAAAAATAATGAAATCAAAAATTAAAGAAGAGGAAGATGATGGAAACACAAATAGAATATGAAAAAATGATCCTGGAAAAATTAAAGCAATTACCTTCATCTTATTGGAAAGAAGTAATTGATTTTATTGATTTTTTGAAATTGAAAATCGAGAATAATGAACCTCTATTTTTAAGCGAAAAAAGTTTAGCTAAAGATTGGCTGTTGCCTGAGGAAGATGAAGCATGGAAAGATTTGTAAAGGGTGATATCGTAGTAATTCCTTTCCCTTTTTCTGATTTAACCGGTTCAAAAAAACGCCCGGCTTTAGTTATTACTAATTTAAAGGGTGAAGATTTAATTTTTTGTCAGATAACGAGTAAAAAAGTAAAAGACGAGTATGCTGTCGCAATTACAGAGGAAGATTTTGAAGAAGGTGGTCTTCGTCAGGAAAGCAATGTGAGACCAAATAAGATTTTTACAGCAGTTGAAAGTATCATACTATATAAAATTGGTAAATTAAAAAGGAAAAAAGTAAAAAGGATTATTGAATCCATAGTAGAAATTATCGAAAACTAATTTTTAAGAGTCCAATACGAAATTTTGTGTAAATTCCACTCTCCTTAACCTTGGGGTTGCGGTGTAATCGGAGTGGAGTGTAGCGGAGCAAATGTTTCCCCATATCAGCAATATATTTAATATTCGGAAACAAGATGTTCTTAGCTGGTAAATAATTATATTTTTTTGACACAAAAACCAAAAACTAACATGAAAAAGGATTTAAAATACTATTTATCATTGCAGTATCCCGTTGAGATCGTGAGAATTAAAGAAGAGGAGGGAGGAGGATATCAAGCAAGCATTCCAATGCTGGGAGAATATGCATTTTGCGGAGATGGGGATACTATTGCCGAAGCATTAGGCGATCTTGAAAAAGTGAAAAGATGGTTGTTTAAGGAATACCTGCAAAAAGGGCTGACTATCCCAGAACCAGGGTAAAAAGAGGTCATTCTTTAATTACATCTTTCTACGAAACTTGCTGACAGTGAATTTCTGGGAATTCATCCGGAAATAATTTTCCCCTTGAGGTTACTTCCGTTTAAATAAATAACAAACTTCATTCTAATGGTTGGTTACGAGCTAATTTCCCGCATTTTTCCCCTACCCAATCCGTTTTCGGAATTTTGCCACCCCCAGACTCAACATGGAGATGCCGAATACTGTTAGTATGAGAGCATCTTTCCACAGATACTGAATTCCGGAGCCTTTCAGGAAAATATCCCGTAAAATGTACATGAAGTACCGCATGGGATTAAGGTAGGTAAGTTCCTGCATCACGCGGGGCATATTTTCGATGGGGATGAAAAACCCGCCCATGAGGATCATGAACACCATGGTAAACCAGGAGAAAAACATGGCCTGCTGCTGGGAATGCGTCCAAGTGGAAATGAAAATCCCCATTCCAATGGTGGTAAACAGGTACACCAGAGAGAACACCGCCAGCAACAGGTAACTCCCGTTCATGTGAATGCCAAAACTGTAAATTGCCACCACCATCACCAGACCCATTTCGGCATAGGCCAGAATGAGGGCAGGAATAATTTTTCCCAGCAGCAATTGGTGCCGTTTCAGCGGTGTTACCATGAGCTGCTCCAGCGTACCGAGCTCTCGTTCCCGTACCAATCCCATGGAAGCAAACATCATGGGAATGATGGTGAGCAGCACCACCACAATGCCGGGAACCATAAACTGCTTGCTGTCCAATTCCAGGTTGTACCACATGCGCTCTACGGGCTGCAACTGCGGTTGCGGAGAAAATTCCCCTTTTACGGCATACCGGCTGGCAATCCACCGGTTGTAATCTGTTAAAATTTCTGCAGCATATCCCAGCGAAATTCCGGCGGTGTTTCCATCCACCCCATCCACCAGCACCTGGATTTCGGGATGAAGCTGCCGCTGCAGCCGTTGGTGAAATTGGGAGGGGACAACCAGCGCCATCTGAACCTTCCAGGCACGCATCCACTGGCGTACCTGACGGGGAGAGCTGGCGTAACCCATGAGCTGGAAGCGATCGGTGTTGGTAAACTTGCGCACAATTTCCCGGCTGCTGGCGCTTCGGTCGTAATCCACCACCGCCAGACGAATGTGCTTCACATCCGTGGTGATGGTGTAGGCCAGAATAAAAAGCTGAATCAGTGGCACCACAAACAGCAGTGCCACCATGGGCGGATCGCGAAACACCTGTAAAAACTCTTTGCGTATCATGGTTAAAATCGGTCGCATGTCAGCCCTCCAGGGTCATTCGAAATTTGCGCACGGAAATAAAAAGCAGCACCAGGGAAATAAAGAGCAGCACAAGGGAAGGAATCAGCAAATCCTGCAGGGTGCTTCCCTTCAGAATAATTCCCCGCACAATTTGAAGATAGTAGCGAGCCGGAACCAGATAGGAAAGATACTGCAAAATAACCGGCATGGAGGCGATGGGAAAAATGAATCCCGCCAGAAAAAGTGTGGGGAGCATGGTAGCAATTTGCGCCACCATCATGGCGACCTGCTGGGTGCGGGCAAAGGTGGAAATCAGGATGCCCATGCTTAAAGCGGTGATGATGTACAGTTGCGTAAGAAAGAAGAGCAACCAGATGCTTCCCCGAAAAGGAATATGAAACAGAAAAAATCCCAGCAGCAAGATTAAAGTCCCAATAAGGAGGCCCATTACCACATAAGGAAGTACTTTACCCAGCACAATGTGCGCCGGACGAACGGGAGAGACCAGAATCTGTTCCAGCGTACCGGTCTCCTTCTCCCGGGTAATGGAAATGCTGGTGAGCAGGGCAGAAAGCATAATGAGCAGCAGAGCTATGATTCCCGGGACAAAAAAGTAGGTGCTTTTCATGTCTGGATTAAAGAGGATGTTGCTCTTAATGCGGAACGGTAGTGCCAGTTGAGGCGAGTGCTTGTGGTTAAAATTCTCAACCACCTGGTTGCAGTAGTTGCGAATCAGGGTGGCGGCATTGGCATCGGAAGCATCGATGATAAATTGCAGGGGAACGGGAACTTTGTTGCGAAATTGGCGATCCAGGTCAGAAGGAATCAGCAGCGCCACCCGGGCTTTGCGCAATTTAAACAGGGAATCCAGTTGCGAGAGGGGCCCATCGAAGTAAAAGGTGCTGAAAAAGCGACTCCCCTGAAATTCCTGAACGATACTGCGGAAAAGCGGGGTGTGTGCCATATCCACCACCGCCAGCTCCACATTTTGAATTTCCATATTCAGTGCGTACCCGAACATGATGAGCTGGGCAACGGGCATGACGAAAATAATGACCAGCGTACGGGGATCGTGCAGGATGTGGAAAATTTCTTTCCGGGCAAAAGTAAAAATCATGTGCCAGCTTCGTCGCTTCATGGGAGCTCCTCCTGAAGCATATCTCCATCTCGATGCTCCTGCATAATGGCCACAAACACGTCCTGCATGGAGGATTTCCCGTAGCGGGATTTCAGCGCACCGGGAGCATCCAGAGCGGCGACTTTTCCCTGATTCATGATGGCGACCCGCTGGCAGTATTCTGCTTCATCCATAAAATGAGTGGTAACAAAGATGGTGGTTCCCTGTTGCGCCGTGGCGTGGATTACTTCCCAGAAGGCACGCCGGGCAGCAGGATCCACCCCGGAGGTGGGTTCATCTAAAAATAAAATGGGGGGATGGTGCAGCATGGCGCAACCCAGGGCCAGGCGCTGTTTAAACCCCAGAGGTAAATCCCGGGTGAGTTGCTTGCGGAAGGGAAGCAGTTTGAAGCGCTGTAACAGTTGTTCTTTCTCCTGGCGGATTTGCCGCAGGGAAAGTCCATAGATTCCTCCGAAAAATTCAATATTCTCTTCCACGGTTAAATCCTGGTACAGAGAAAACCGCTGACTCATGTAACCAATTACCTTTTTAATCTGTTCACTCTGGCGGTACACATCGTATCCGTTTACCGTGGCTTCCCCCTCGGAGGGGGCCAGCAGGCCGCAGAGCATACGGATTAACGTAGTCTTCCCGGCACCATTGGGCCCCAGGAAGCCAAACACCTCTCCCTTTGCCACCTGAAGGGTGACACGATCCACCGCTACGAAATCCCCAAAGCGACGGGTTAGATTATAGGTGCTTACGGAAAATTCGTTCATTTCTCTTGATTCCCCTCGCTTTCCGCTTCCATTAGTTCCAGGAACACGTCTTCCATTCCGGGTGGAATAGGCTGGTGCTGCAGCAAGTTCCCGGAATTGTCCCGGTACCACTGTTGCCACTGGCTTTCCTCGGGTGTTTTCAGAAAACTGACGTGCAGGGAATCGCCAAACTGGGTGGTGGAGTGCACCTGGGGGAGTTGCTGAAAGTAATCCTTTAACTGGCGCAGATTCTTCCCTTCCAGCCGGAAAAGGGGGTAAGGGAAGGCTTCAATCAGTTGCTGTGGTTCCCCGCTGGCGATGATGCTTCCCCGATGCATCAGTGCCACCCGATCGCAGCGTGCTGCTTCGTCCATGTAGGCTGTGGAGACCAGAATGCCGGTACCTTCCCGCCGAATTTCTCCTAAAATATGCCAGAACTCCTGGCGGGAGACCGGATCCACCCCAAAAGTGGGTTCATCCAGAATCAGTACCCGGGGGCGGTGAATGAGGGCGCAGGAAAGCGCCAGCTTCTGTTTCATCCCTCCGGAGAGGGCACCGGCAGCGCGGTTCCGGAATGGTTCCAGCCGGGAGAAACGGTACAGTTCCCGCAGGCGCGCTGTACGCTCGGCTTCGGGAACTCCGAAAATGTCCGCAAAAAAGCGCAGGTTCTGCTCCACACTTAAATCCGGGTACAGCGAAAACTGCTGTGGCATGTAGCCGATGATGCTGCGGATGAAGGTGCGATGTTCATGAATATCCCGCCCCAGGATGCGCACCGTACCGGAGGTGGGCAAAATGAGGGTACACACCAGACGCATAACGGTGGTTTTCCCGGCACCATCGGGCCCGATAAGCCCCACAATTTCACCTTCCTGCACGGTTAACGAAACATCCCGCACCGCCTGGATGGCCCCGAATTGGTGCGTGAGATGTTCGATTTCAATCACCGGCTGTGGCATAAAATTTTCCGTTCCATTTTGTTGTTAATTCCCCTTGTCCTTCCCGGGTAATATTCAAATAAACCTTTTTGCTGATGTTATTAGCTCCCGGTTTCAGGGCACTACCCTCATTTGTTGCCAGCACTTTTCACGGCACAGGTAACAAAATTTCCACCGGCATTCCCTGTTTCAGCACCTGGTCGGGATTGTCGATATTCACCTTGACGGCGTACACCAGCGAAGTGCGGGTCTCCGGAGTGTAGATGGTTTTGGGGGTGAATTCCGCTTTTGGGCTAATCCAGGCAATGCGCCCCTGCAGGGACTTTTCCAGCCCATCGGTACGTACTTCCACCGTTTGACCCACCCGTACCTCTGGCAATGTTTTTTCGGAAAGATAAATTTTCACCCACACTTTGTCGAGGTGCATCACTTCCACCACCGGATGCCCCGGGGGAACCACTTCGCCCTCTTCGTAATACTTTGCCGAAACGATTCCCGAAAGGGGAGAGCGCACGGTGGCATCACGGATTTTTTTCCGGAGGGTTTTCAGCCGGGCTTCCAGTTGTTTCTTTTCGGCATCAATTTGCTGGAACTGCTGGCGTGCTGCCTGCAGGGCAATTTCCGCAGCCTGAAACCGATTCTCGATATCGTCCAGCGTCTGCTCGGGAATGCTGTTTTTTCGGTATAATTCCTGGAAGCGATGGAGTTTTTCCCGCAGATATTCCACATCGTTTTGCGCTTTCCGGAGGTGTGTTTGTGCCAGTTCCCGGCTGGCACGCACCTTTTCTAATCCCGCCCGAAGCTGCTCCAGCTGGTACACAAGCTCAGTGGTGTCGGTTTGGGCAAGAACCTGTTCTTTTTCTACGGACTGTCCGGTATCCACCAGAAGCTGCAGAATTTTACCCCCGGTAAGGGCGGGAACCTGGACGGTGGTTGCCTCCACCACCCCGGTGTAAGCGTTTTCTTCCGCATCAGGATGGCAGCCCGCCACCAGCAGCAACAGAAAAATTAACAGAACCATTCCCCGGGTTTGCCGTTTGCCACCCTGTCCGGTAAGCAGAGCAGAGGAGGTGAACATCGATTTTTTCCCTGTGTGAACCAGATAACGGATGCCTGCCATAATCTATTCCTTTGTGTTTAAACCTTAAACCGATTGCGCAAACAATTATCTCAATCTGTCATTCTGAGCCCCGCCGCAGGCGGGGCGAAGAATCTTCTGCGGGAGCAAAACGAAGAATCTCCTGCTTCATCGGGACGAAGAATCCCCCGCCTTAGCAAGAAGAAGACTCTTCCGGTAACCATTTTCAACTAAATCCTGAAACTTCCCCGACCTTTCTTCTTTAATTTATGTTTGCCCGACGGGCACCTTCATTAAAATTCTCATTCAACTTTGCCTCTCGGGTGCTTCCGTAAAATGTGCCCTGGTACGAAAATCCTCAATTCTTCAGCATTCACCGTGGAATCTCCGATTACTTTTTCTCCATTAAGGAGTTACTATTGCGTCAGGAACTCTCCGGTTGCCATTTTCATTTGCGCCTGGTGAATGAGCAGACTGATGAACGCCTGGCGGATTTGTAAATCGGCGGTGGTTAAGGCGGCTTCGGCATCGCTTAAATCCACCAGAGTAGCAATTCCCTGGCGATATTTTTCCCGGGTAACCCGATAGCGCTCTTTCTCCTGTTCCAGCAATTGCTTCTTTAGCTCAATCTGCTCCAGGTCGTTTTGAAGGTACTGGTAGATTTCGGCGATCTCCTGTTCAATATCGTTCTTTATTTTGTTGTATTCCAGATTTAACAAATCCAGCGTTAGTGAGGTTTGCTGCACCTGCTTGCGGGTGCGTCCCCAGTTCCAGATATTCCATTTGAGGTTCACACCCACGGTGTAGTAATCCATCCATTCCCGCTGGAAGAAGTTCACCCCGGGGCGGGCATAGTGGTAAGATGCAAAAGCAAACACCTGGGGATAATACTGTGAAAGAGCAATTTTGCGCTGGTACCTGGCAGCTGTTTGTTGAAATTGAATTTGCTGAAGTTCGGGACGCCGGGAAAGCGCCATTTGCAGGTAATGGCTGCGGGGCTGGAGCTGGAGCGAAATTTCTTTTTCGCTCACCATGCTTACGGAATCGATGGGGGAATAGTTCAGCAGCAGTTCCAGACGGGTGCGAAGGACTTCTTTCTGGTGCTTCAGACGGGTGAGGGCTGTTTGCAGTGAAAGGAGGCGGTTCGCCACGCGCATGGTGTCGTAGCGGGTGGCCTGCCCGGCCTGGTAAAAATTGCGCACCATTTCCAGATTCTTCTTCACCCGCTTCATGCTGGCATGCACCGCTCTGGTTTGCAGAGTATTGAGCTGTAGTAGATGGAACAATCGGTGCACCTGAAAATACAGCCGGTTGGTTACCTGATTCTTTTGCGCCCGAAGCTGCTGCAAATTTGCCCGGGTTAACTTCACACTGCTGGTTAAACGAAATCCTGTAAACAGCGGTTGCTCGATGAGCGCCATAATATCGTACTGGTTATGGGTACCGGCCTGGAGGTGCATTCCCGGGACGCCCGGAAAAGGAAACTGAATATTCATGGAAGCCAATTCCGAAACGTAATTATATTGCCCCTGAAGGCTTAATGTGGGGTAAAGGTGGGTCTTGCTTTCTGCCACTTTCAAAGCGCTTTGTTTAAGCCGCACCTCCTGTTGTTGCAGGGTAAGGTTTTGCTGCTGGAGGATGTTTATCGCCTGATTAAGTGTGAGGGGTGTAGCCGTTTCACCGGCATTTATTGCTCCCCACCAGAAAAGAAAAATAATTCCCACTATGGATAACGGTCTCATGGTACCTCCTTAATTTCGGGGATTTAGCCCGTACCAGATAATTCGAAACACTTCTTCTTTGCGGCGCTCTACAAATTCGGGGGAGAAAACTTCAATCTCCGGGAAAATGCCTCCAATCAATTTGCGGGCAATAAATGGGTAGAGTGAAGCACCGATAAGGGTTAAAAGCAGGTGCTGAACGTTGCATTGGGCAATTTCCCCCCGTTCCATTGCCTGCCGAAATTTTTTCTGTAAAAATTCCAGTCGGTGCCGTTGTTTTTTCCCCAGAGCTTCCCGAAACAACGGTTGTAGTTCCTGACCGCCCCGACCCAGTTCCCAGATAATAAATTGAATAATCTGTTTGTTGTGGTACAATTTTTCGATATAAAGGGCGATGAGTTGCCGGGTAAATTCCTGAATATCTGCGGTTTGAGGCAGCGCGTCGAAAATGTCTTCAAAAAAGCGGTGGATTTGGCGGCGAAACACTTCCAGATAAAGCCGGTCTTTGGAGCGGAAGTAATAGTGCAGCAGCGCTTTATTGATTCCCGCTTTTCGGGCGATTTCTGCCATGCGAGCACCCTGGCGACCTTTTTCCAGAAATTCCCGGGTGGCAGCCTGTAAAATTTTCTCTTCTGTGGAAACGGAGGAATCCGTCATGGGATATTTCCGTGTTAACCGTTGTGTTTAACCATTTAGTTAAATCTAACGGTTAATATATGCTCCCTGAAGAAAAAAGTCAAGAAAAAATAGCCCGGGGTGACATGATTTGCGGGAAATGTACGGTAAACAAGGGATTAGTTCAATGTTTTTTCCGGTTCGCTGTAATCGAATTCTAATAATACCGATCCGCCGCATTTACAGGTAACCTGAATGGCTTCCACCCGACCGTTATTTTCGATAATCTGAACATCCGGTTTCTCTTCGTTTATTTCGTCCCATTTCATCATCTGGATATGGCGAGGAAGTTTATCTTCCGTGGTTTTCAAAATTTTACGACGCCTTGCAGACGGATCCGTGCGTTTCATAAACTGATGGGGTTCCGTCAGGAAAGGGACAAAATCCTTTTTGTCACTCATCTCAACATCCTTATTCTTTTGCTAACGTTATTATCGGTTAAAACGCAGGGGGAATTAAGGGGGATAATTATTTGTTATTCGCCAACGGGTCTGCATTTTCCTTGAAAAAGGAATGTTCCCAGGAATCGGTGTTATTCCCCTTAAAAATGCTCAATTTTAAATACCGGCAAGCACTCCCCCGATTAGCACCTTTTACATTTGTTCCGATTTTTTAGGGTTATTTCCGGATTTAGTTCATCGATTGCATTCATCGAAATCATTTATTTTGTTCAAGGCGTTTCTTCCAGAGGGGTTTTTTGCGAAATATGTAAATACTTCGGCGTTCGCTAAACATAAATTCTGCTACCACAATAGCCAGATAGAAGGCACCAATCCAGTAAAGTCCCTCTCTGTTTTTCTGAGCTAGAAAAATAATGAGGGTAAGCCAGGAGGCCAGGCTGAATAGTATTCCCAGCAAAGGCCAGATTGGTTTACTGCCTATCTGTTTGTTGAGCCGTAATGCTGAATAATTGATAAAAACGAAAATGAGTA
>JALXCH010000628.1 GCA_026991005.1 Calditrichia bacterium
ACCCACTGTGGATGCAGGGTAACCAGCCAGAAAAAGAATAACAACACAACACTTAAAACCGCAATGGGAACTACCACATATACCGGTAATCGGAAAAAAAACATGATGTAAATATTCAGAGCCACCAAGCCAAATGTGGTAAAGGTGAGCATATTAAATATTTTATCGATGACATTGAGCCCGGCGATAACATAGCGGTTATATTTGCGAAAGAACAGTGCCCGCGCCAGTTCACCGAGATTCCCCGGAGTTACGAATCCCAGCGTAAAACCAAACAGCAGAGATTGCAGCGCTATTCCATTTTCCATATCCGGATACTGATTTCGCAATAAATAGCGCCATTTCCAGTATTGAAGCGTAATATTGGGAATCAGCAGAAAAAGCGCGATGGCAACATTGAGCCAGTTCGCATTGCGAAAAGCGTTCTCGATGGATTGACGCTCGTTGAGGTGCCGATACAGAATATAAATAAGGGCAAATCCCACAATAACTTTGAGTACCCAGAGTGCCTGTTTTTTTCTCATAGAACCTGTCCGGTGCAGCTATAACAAATCCAGTAAATTTAACCCGGTTTCCGGGGCGAACTGCCGTTCAATCACATCATAGTTCATGACAAAATGAATCTCCACCGTAACCGCCACTTTCGCCTCGAACAAATGGCCGCCCAGCAACTGAAAATCAGGTCCTGCCACGGCCACATGGATATGAAAAATAGGTTTACCCTGTAAATAGGAAAGGTTCCCTTTTAGCGAAACCAATTCATATTCCCCATCAAGCGTGCGCCTCTGGTATTCCCTAGTCGCTCCGTGGAAATATCCCAATTCCACCTCCTTGATGGCTCCTATTCCGTACACAAATCCAGAGGGGATTTTTTGTTCCAGTGCAAATTCGTTTAAACTTTCCAGAATTTTTTCATCTTTCTCCAGACGAAGCAAAAATCCATTCTCAATTTGGCGAAATTCCATGCTTTCCTTCCTTTACTTTCCCTCAAGCGAAGGTCGAATTTAGGAAGGAAACCGTTATAAATAAAGCTATTTTTCGGAGACTCTTTGCCTAAAAATTATTCATACGTATCTTCCTGAAATTCAAATTTTTATAAAGAATCCCCTTCACCCGTCGATAATTCTGGATGATTAGCAGAGTGGAATACCATACATGATTGAAAAAATATTTAATTCATGGCAAAAACGAATTATTGAAGCAAATTACCAGGATTCTTTACCCCTTTTTCAGCAGCGGAATTTGTTTACCAAAATGCTGCAAGCCCTGTTTGCGGACTCCAAAGAAATTTACTATCTGTTGCCAGAAATCATTGATATGGCCGAGCGCCACTGCACAGATTATCGACACTTTATTAATACATTATTCATTTTGCGAGATGTCATTAATGAAGAACAAACCTCGCTGCGCAATGAACATCTGGATGTAGAGCTGGCCAAGAGGTTGTTGGAAGAAGTTATTTTGAAAATAGGTTCGTATTTTTCCCACCTGCGTATGGATTTAAACATCCGCCAGAACCAGGTTACTTCTTTTGAATCCGAGAAAATCGAAGCCAATATTTTACATTTAAATGATAAGTTTATCATCGAGAAAACCAATTCCACTCTGCTGCCGCAATTCGGTTATCATAAACAGGAAGTGATCGGGAAACCGCTTCACTTCCTGTTTTCGGCTTCCAGCCAGACTCTGTTAAAAAAGTCGCTGGCTCAATTAAAAAACAACCTTCGCTTCAAAATTGACCTGGAGATTGAAGCCCAGAACAAAAAAGGACGCCGCTTCCAGGCATTGCTGAAAATTTCTCGCACCAACCTGAACCAGTTTCCCCCTACTTACATCGCTTACATCCAGGACAACACCTACATCCACGAAACTAAAAGCATGCTCAACCTGATGAGTATGGCGCTGGAAAGTGTGGGAGAAGGCATCGTCCTGCTGGAGCCAAAAGAAGAAGGAAACATCCTTTATGTGAATGAAGCGATCGAAAAAATGAGTGGTTACCACCGTCATCAGTTACTGGGCAAGCCTTTCCATGTGTTGCGGGATTCTCAATCGGATGGCGCTCTGGAAAAAGAAATCATCCGAAAATCGTTTCAGGATGGCTGGCACGGGGAATTGGTTAATCTGCACAAAAGCGGCCATGAATACATAGTGGATTTACACACGCAGCCGGTGAAAGATGAATACGGAAATACGGTAGCCATCGTAGGTGTGGAACGGGATATTACACAGGAGAAGGCGCACCAGGCTCAGATTTTACACCTGAAGCAGTTTGTAGAACGCATCATCAATAACCTGCCGCATTTCGTTTTTGTAACGGACAAACATCTGCGCATCAAATTCTGGAATCAGTCCCTGGAAGAAGAATTACACATCCCGGCCAGTCAGGCCATCAACCAATCCACCTTCGATATTCTGCCGCAGCTGGAACGTTTTCATCTGGATCTGGCTTCCAAATCCGTGCTCTCCACCGGAGAGATGTTCAGCAAAAAAATCTTTACCGAACTGGCTAATAGCGGCGAGCGGTACTACCAAATTCACATTACTCCCATCGAAACGGCTTCGGAACGTCAACTGCTCTGGACTATTCTGGATATCACCAAAGAGGAACTGCTGAAAGTCCAGATTACCTGGCAAAACGCTCGCCTGAAATTTCTGGAGAACTTTTCCCAGATTTTGAATAGTAATCTGGATATTCGCTCCATCTTCAACCGTTTTACGACCGAATTAAAAGACGTGCTTCCTTTTAACAGTCTGGTATTTCTGCTCCCCTACCATCAGGAAAAATTGCAATTCAACCTGTTCTACCGTTTTTACGGGGAAACAGAGGACTTCCCCAGGAACGAAATTGTGGATCTTTCCCGCATCGAAAGATACCATCGGTTAAGCGAAACGATGGAACCCACGGTGGAAAATCTGGCTGCTCTTCCCGAAGAAACGGCCACAACCCTCCGGCAAATGCACGGGAACGTTTCCCTGGGACAGGTTACCTTTTTACCAATTCATTCCGAAAAAGAATTGCTGGGTGTATTACAAATCGGCCACGAAGAACAAAACTTCCTGCGTAAGAACGATCTGGAATTCCTCCAGCAAATAGCCAGCCATCTGGCCATTTCCCTGAAAAACAGTTTTTACTTCAAATTAATTGA
>JALXCH010000629.1 GCA_026991005.1 Calditrichia bacterium
ATTTTCGTAAAGGTGCCGCCCTCATGCGCGCCTTTACCCGGGATCTGGAAAAAGGCCTGGAGGAATTCGAGAAGATTGAAAAAGAATCTCCGGAGGAAAAGCCTTCCCCTTTTAACCTGTTTTTACTCTACTACTTACTTCTTCTTTTACCCCGTCCTGAAGAGCTCCCTAAACTTAAAAAGTGGGCGAAAAAACAGGAAGAGAGCCCCTCCAGATCAGTTTTAAAACCCGTGTTTATGATACTTAAAAACGCCATCCTGGAGCAGCCGGTTATACCCACCAGGAAGTTTACTTCAGCCATCTATAAAAAATACAGAATACTTATACTTGTTCACAGTATATTGGTTGTGGGGTTATTGGAGTATTTACTGGAAAGCGAGAAACTTTCGGATTATTTCAACCTGTTATTTGAGGCATTTACCTGGGCACAGGATGGCGGTTATGAGTTCTTAGAGGTTCAATTGGGTGAGTTAATTTTAACTCTTAAAAACGAGATTGTTGTTGAAGAACCACTTTTCCTCCACAAAAAACAGCAGAAGTTTTTTCCCATATGCAAACTCATAAAGCCTAAGCCCGCCTGGGAAAGAATGCTTTCCCGGTTAAAGAGCTGGGCAGAGACCGATTTTACCACAGAGGAGGTTGAAGAACGTCTCATCTGGGTCATCGAAGCGCGAGATCCCCTGGATTTTGGTGAGAGTACGATTGTACCTAAAATTCAACGAAAAACAAAACAGGGAAAATGGTCCCGCGGGCGCAGGGTGAATCTGGATGATTTGAAAACGAATTATTCCTCACTGCTTACTTATCGGGATTTTATTCTACTCGGTAAAATATTTAATGAATACGAATCTTTTTATGATGTCCTACCTCTCTATTTTTTTGAGGATCTGGTATTTGAAATGGACAATATTTACAATGAGTACGACCTGGAGCATCCCGTTCAGTTCACCCGCGGGGATTATCTGTTCAATATCAAGAAAGAGGAAGAGCTTTACACGTTTTATTTTGTTCCAGCAATAGAGGATAAGTACACCTACCTGCCAATTGATGATTATCATGTAGAGGTTTTTGTTGCGAACAAAGCCCTATTACAACTGAATGAAATACTGGAACCCTACATGGATGGCATTCCGGTGGAAAACGAACAGGTGCTCCAGGAAGTGATTCAACTGGTGTCCCGCGCTGTACCCGTCCAGCAGGGGAAGATAGAAATTGTAACCGATGAGGAGCAAGAAAACGAGCCGGAATTCATTTTGCGCATTTATAACAGTAGAGAAGGATTTGCTCTTACTCTGAAAGTTCGTCCCATTCCGGGGCGACATGTGTACCTTGATCCCGGTGAGGGAGAGCAGTTCATTACCTTCCGCAAAGATGGAAAATTGGTATCCGTAAAACGGTCGCTTGCCCGGGAGCGGCAAAAGGCAGAAAAGATTCTCCAGCAACTTCCCACCCTTCAGAAATATAAAAAAGGTGCTTACTACTGGGTCATTCCCACTCCCGAAGAGAGCCTGAAAGTCTTCGCAGAGATTCGGAATTTAAAGGAAGAACTAACCATCCAGTGGCCTAAAAATTTCGAGAAAAAACTGTACGGGAAGCTCGATTTTTCGGCACTTTCCTTACACATCGGCTCCGGAGTGGATTGGTTTGAGTTATCGGGGGATGTCACCATCGATGAGAATCTGGTGATAAATTTTCGCAACCTTCTGGAGCAGTGGGAAAACAGTAATTACAGCGAATTTGTGGAAATTTCTCCCGGCAAGCTGGTTCAGTTAACGGAACGCATGCTTAATTTTCTGAAGAAGGTACACTCGTTTACCACCGGTAAAGGGGAAAAGGTACGCCTGCACCGTTTTAGTGCTCTGGCTCTGCCGGAGCTGGAACGGGAAATTCCGGTAAGCCAGAAGACTCCCCAGTGGAAAACGTTTTTCGAGAAATTTGCCCGGGCACAGCAGTTGAAGGCTGAAGTTCCGGAAGGATTTCAGGGAACATTGCGGCCATACCAGGTGGAAGGGTATCAGTGGCTGAGACGCCTGGCGGAACTGGAAGCGGGCGCCTGCCTGGCGGACGATATGGGGCTGGGGAAAACCATACAGGCGCTGGCACTGATTCTCTCCCGGGCAGAAGGCGGCGCAACACTGGTGATTGCTCCCGCCTCGGTGGTGTACAACTGGGAGAAGGAAGCCCGACGGTTTACTCCCTCCCTGAACCCCATTGTGCTCTCCAATCAGGCCGAGGTGGAGAATTACACCCGACCGGAGCCATACCACCTGGTGCTGTGCAATTACCACATCTTCCAGCGCTACGGAGAGCATTTTCTGAAATTTCAGTGGCAAACCATTGTTCTGGACGAAGCCCAGGCCATTAAAAATATTACCGCCAAGCGCACCCAGGCCGCGCTGAAGCTTCAGGGCAAATTTCGCATGATTACCACCGGTACTCCCATCGAAAACCATTTACAGGAGCTCTGGACGCTTTTCCGCTTTTTGCTTCCCGGATTGCTGGGTAGCTGGAAAAGTTTCCGCGAGAAATTTGTGTTACCCATCATGCGCTATCAGGACAATCAGCGGCTGGAACATCTGAAACGGCTCATTCAACCTTTTGTCCTCCGACGGTTGAAGGAACAGGTCATCAAAGAGCTTCCTCCTAAAACGGAAATTAACATGTACATTGAGCTCTCGCCGGAAGAGATGGCTTTTTACGAAGCCATTCGGGAGCAAGCGCTGAAGAATCTGGCCGCTGTAAAAGAAGAAGGCAATGGGCAGCAACGGATTCGCATTCTGGCGGAGCTTATGCGCATGCGGCGTGCAGTGTGCCATCCCAAACTGATTAATCCCTCCGTTAAACTGCCGGGCACCAAAATTGCGGTGTTGAAAGATCTTTTGCAGGAACTCATCGAGAACCGGCATCGCACTCTGGTTTTCAGCCAGTTTGTGGATTTTCTCAAGATTGTGGAAGCGGAGCTGAAAAAATCGAAGATTTCCTATCAGTATCTGGATGGTCAAACGCCGGTGGCGCAGCGGCAGAAGCGCATCGAAGCCTTCCAGAACGGGGAAGGTGATGTGTTCCTCATCAGTCTAAAAGCGGGAGGTCTGGGATTAAACCTTACGGCTGCCAGTTATGTTATTCATCTGGATCCCTGGTGGAATCCGGCGGTGGAAGACCAAGCCAGCGATCGCGCCCATCGCATCGGGCAAACCCAGCCGGTTACGGTGTACCGGTTTATTACCCGGAATACGATTGAAGAAAAAATTCTCTCCTTACACCAGCGGAAGCGGGAGCTGGCGGAATCCCTGCTCCAGGGGGCAGATACCGTACACGAGATTTCTCTGGAAGAAATGCTGGCCCTCATTACCGGTTAATCTTTTTGTAGAATTTTTTGAACCGCCAAGTGCGCAACGAAGGTTCCGGGTGCGCAAAGGTTTTTAATAACTGTTGGATAAAAATTAACCGCAACATCCAGATGGCTCCCTCCGGGAACCGCCACTAACATTACAATAAAGATGGACAAACTTACGATTGCAAATTTTGTTTAAGGTAGCTCCCGGTTTTTATCGTGCATCCATCGGGATTTTGAGGGGCAGGGAAGCGAATTCAGAAAGTTAAGAATTCACCTTTCTCTGGCTCGATTTAAAATATTAGATGGAATATTTATTTACGGAATGTTCTGTAAAATGCTACACAATTGATAATGCACCGCGCTCCTCTTTATTTCCTCAATGCTCTATGCTCTATGCCCTATGCTCTATGCTCTATGCTCTATGCCCTATGCCCTATGCCCTATGCTCTATGCCCTATGCCCTATGCCCCCTATTCCCCCTATTTACCCTATTTACCCTATTTACCCTATACACCCTATACACCCCACGCACCATCCCCCCCTACTCCCACGCTTCAAACTTTTGCAGCAGATATTCTTTTTTCTCTTCGAAAATCTTTGCCTGTTGCTGAATGACTTCCTCGGCTTCGGTATCGCTCAATTCGGCTACCTGACGACAATAGGAACCAACCCGTCCGAAATACAACGGCGTAATGATATCCACCAACCGCCGTCGGTTTCGCGACCAGGTCTGATAAATAAAAGCAAAATCGTACAAAACCTGCGCCCACAAATCCGGTTGAAAATCCAGAATATGCTCCTTTTTTGCTTTCTGATAAACTGCCTCCAGTCCTTCCAGATTTTCCCGGGTGAGTACATTTTCGTAGAGAGGACGAAATTGCTCGTAACCTTCGCAAAACTCACGCTCCATTTTGCTTAACGTAACCGCAACGGGCGGAATTTTAGGTGTCTTGTTTAGTTCGTTCCAGATGGGTACCGGAGAATACACCACATGGTCTCGCCATTTTTCCTCGTAAGTGCCCATTAAGTAGAACATGGTGCTGATGACCTGCTGGAACATGGGACCCAGATCCTCCGCGGGATCTTTGGGATCGTGAATTTTAGCCCCCAGATTCGCCTGCACCAGCCGATATCCTTCGGCAATGGCAGAGGTGGTCATCCAGATGTCAATCCCGAAACGGGCGACGTCCGTTAACCAGACATCCTGTTTGGCATAAAATGCGGCCAGCATACCGGAGAACCCGAAATCGCCGCCAATGGGTTGTCGCACATCTTTCCCGTACAATGCCCGGGTCATGGGATAAATAATGTGGTTGGTGATGGTACCGTCGTATTTATGCCGTACGTAGTATGGAGCCACAAAATCGGCTTTTCCCTCCATGATGGGTTGCACCAGATTGTACACCCAGTTGGGCTCGATACTCCGTAAATCCGCATCCAGCACCGCGCAGGCATCGGCTTTAGTGAGTACTGCAAATTCGAACACCGCCCGGAAGGATGTTCCTTTACCGGGAATCCCCCGGTAAATACTTACCCGTCGCTGCACTTTCTCCGGAATTCGTGCTGCTTCAGCTTCTTCCCGGGTGTCGTCCAGCGATCCCCCATCGGACACCAGAATCGCCGACCGGCGATCGGGGTAATATTCCACCAACCCCTCTCCCACCACTTCCACCACATGCCGGATGGTATCTTCATTATTGAAAGAAGGAATCCCCACCAGAATGTCAATCTCTTTTAACTCCTTTCCCCACTCCACGATATTCTTTCGCAGAGCGGAACTGTAATATTTCATCTTCTTCATCTCTGCCTCCTCAAAAAAAATTTGAATTTACCCGTTGCGCTAAAAACTTTCCCTACAGGATTCATGCGGGAAAATAATTAAAAAGAAAATTAAATTGCTAAAATTTCAGAAGATATTTAAGAACCTCTCAAATAAAATTCTTCGCCCAGCTTGCGCAGGGAATTCTTCGTCCTGCTTGCGCAGGAGATTCTTCGCCCCACCTGCGGCGGGGCTCAGAATGACAGGGTAGTCCTTATTAGAACCACTGTTCTTATTTTCAGTTTAGTTGTTTTCCCGGTAAAATTCAACCGCTTTCCCGAAAATTCCGATTTAAAATTCACTCCTTAACGGGCAAAGAGTTCCCCGACAGCTCAGGAACATTCTTCCGGTAAAATCTGGAAAATATATTGCCTTTGCAACGGAACGTTCACTATTTTGAAATAAGATGCAGGAAAAGCGGATACCAGGAAGGGTTTCAACAACAAAATGAGGAATGGGAAAAACATTCCGTAACACAGGTGGTTGCAGCAGTTAAAGGAAACCGGGGAACGAGATGAGCGAGAAACAAATCATTATCGATGGTTACAACCTCATCAAAATAAACCAGGCACAATTTCCGCCAGACCTCTCCCTGGAGCAGCAGCGGGAACATCTGCTGCGGCTGCTGCATTCTTCTCCCCGCTTCTACGGAAAACAAATCACCGTGGTTTTCGACGGCGCCCAACCGCTGTTGCCTGCCTTCCGTTTTCGCTATCGGGGCATTCGGGTTTTGTTTTCGGGAAAAGGCGCAACAGCAGATGATGTCATTCGCCGCATGATCCGCAACTCCTCACATCCGGAAGAGATTCTGGTGGTTACATCCGATCGGGAAATTCAATTCACTGCCCGAGATCTGGGAAGCGCTGTGGCGGAGTCCCGCCATTTCTGGAAGCAGCTAACCGCCCATTCCACCACCACCCCCTCTCCGGAGACCGAAGCACAGAAAGACCGCGAGCTCTCCCAACGAGAAGTAGAGGAATGGCTGGAACTGTTCCGCCAGCGGAGGGAAAGCGATGAAGATTAAAACTCCCTTCCCCCGCCAAACGGTTTACGGACTCATTGTGCTGGGGTTCATCGCCGTAGCACTGATTAATTTTCTCTCCTGGATTTTTCTCCAGGGATTAAAATCGGACATCACCCGGGAGTTAAAAAGCCAGATTCTCCACCTGGGAAACATCTCCACCCGCCTTATGAATGGAAACGACCTGGAAAAAATTCTTCCGGGAATGGAAAGCGATCCGCTGGTAACCTATTACCAGCAGTTACTGTATGATTTGAAATTGCAAAACAATCTGGAAAACATTTTGATCCTGGATCCCGCAGGGCATCTGCTGGTGGATTATCGGGTGAATTTCCGCATCGGGGACAGTTTGCTCACTTTTCCTCTACAAAGGCAGCTTTTGCAAAAGGCGGCGGTGGGAAGGGTACCCGAACCGTATCTTCTCCACTGGAAAGGGCAATATTTCCTCACCGCCTATTTCCCCATTTTCAACGATCTGGAGGAAGCCACCGGGGTTTTGGTGCTGGATGCCCCCATGGAATTTTTCCGCACTTTGAACAAGTTCGAGCGGGGCACGTTGCTGCTGGGGGCTGGTGGTTTGCTGGTCACTTTGCTGTTTGCGGGATTGGTGTTGTACGCTACCCGGCGATTGCTCCTGGCCGAAACCCGCATGCGGGAACAGGAACGGCTGGCTCAACTGGGACAGATGGCGGCGACCGTGGCTCACGAAATTCGCAACCCGCTCAGCATTATGAAAGGCTCTGCCGAGGTGCTGACGAAAAAATTTGGGGAGCAATCCCGGGAGATGGTTTCCTTCATTACCGAGGAAATTGACCGGCTAAATCGGCTGGTGGACAATTTTTTACGCTTTGCCCGGCAGCCCCGGCTTCACCCGGAACCGGTACAACTGGCAGCGTTGTTAGATGATTTGCTCCCCTCGTTGCAACACCGCGGGGTTAAAGCACATCTTCCGGACACACTCCCTCCGGTGCAAGCTGATGCCGATGCCCTGCGACAGATTCTGTTAAACCTCCTGGGCAACGCCCTGGATGCCTGCGGCGAAACCGGTGAGATCGAAATCCGGGCTACCCCTACCCGGAAACCACGCCGGGGAGTGGAAATAACCATTTCCGATAACGGTCCCGGCATCCCCCCGGAGGCACTCAACCGGGTGTTTGAACCGTTTTTCTCCACCAAAGCCACTGGCAGCGGCCTGGGATTAGCCATCAGTAAACAGCTCACCGAAGCGATGGGCGGGCGCATCATCATCGAAAGCCAGCCGGGAAGCGGCACCACCGTCCGGCTCTGGCTCCCGGCCGGGTAAAGAGTAAGGGAGAAGAATCTTTATAACGGAAAATGGAGAAAAAATAAAGGTTTTAGCTCAACCATCAGGGAAAAGTCCAGTTTGGGGTTGGAAAATCCTTTCCCGCGGGGCTCTGAGTATCTGGCCGTGGAAGAAAGCCAGATTCTTTGCAGGAGCAAAAACGCGGCGAAAGCAATTTTAGTACGGCAAGAAAAATTTGCTAGAATGTTAACTAACTTACGGGACGTAATATGGCACATTTTGCAGAATTTTCGATAGAGTTTTTTTCGTTAACCCCGTTATTCTGGTGGGGAATACTGCTATTTCTGGCGTATGCCGAAATTCATTTTCGTTACCGGTTTCTACCCAGCCTTCTTTATCAGGAAGAGCCGGAAATTGTGTTCGATCTCCCGTTGCGGAGCGAGCAGGGTCGGGAGATTCCTCTTTTTCTGTTCATTAAGGATGCCCATCGCTTTCCGGTTACCCTGCTTCAGGGGCATGTGTTTGTTTCCCGGGGAGATGACCCGGCTCCCCGCCGCTGGTCGTTTTCCCTGAATCACCGGGTGCAGGAGCATTTTTTCTCCCGGGTGTTGAATTTGCCCCCGGAGCTGTTTCCTCAACCCGGACGCTATCAATTGCGCGTCCACCTGGAATATCGCGTGGGCAACACCCGGAAATCTCTGGAGCAGGATAATTACCCGCATCTTCGTAAAGAACCATTTCTCATCGAAATTGCCGCCGATCCCCTGCCAACATTTCCCGGTTGGTACTGGGGCGATCTACATGTGCACAGTAACTTTACGGAAGATCAGGTGGAGTTTGGTGCACCGGTGCGGGAAACGGTGCTGGCGGCGCAAAGCATGGGCCTCCATTTTCTGGCCATCACCGATCATTCCTACGATCTGGATGATTTGCCCGAAGATTACACCCGCAACGATTCCCAACTCCAGAAATGGCAACGTTTTCAGGAAGAAATCCAGCGGGTGCAGGAGGAGTTCCCGGATTTCACCATCATTCCCGGGGAAGAAGTTTCGGTGGGGAATCGCCGGGGGAAAAACGTGCATTGCCTGGTTCTGAACGATCCCACCTTTCATCCCGGGGCGGGAGACAGTGCCGAACAACTCTTCCGGAACCGCCCCACTCTCACCATCGGGGAATTGCTCCAGCGCCTGCACCCCGATGCCCTGGCCATTGCCGCCCATCCCGTGGAAAAACCGCCGCTCTCCCAGCGCCTCATTCTCAATCGCGGCATCTGGGAGCTTCCGGATGTGGAAATCAATTCCATATCCAACCTGCAAATACTGAACGGAATTTTCCGCGACGATACCTTCTATTGTGGATTAGCACTGTGGAAAATTCTGCTGGCCAGCCGCTACAAAGTGGGCATTGTGGCAGGGAACGACGCGCACGGGAATTTCAACATTTACCGCCAGGTTAAAACACCCTTTCTTTCCCTCCACTCCCACCGACATCATTTGCTGGGTAAAGTGCGCACAGCAGTGTTTAGCCCCTCCCGGAAACCGTCCGATCTACTCCGGGCATTGCGAGAGCACCGCGCTCTCATTTCCAACGGTCCCATCGCCATTTTCAGTGTCGAAGGGTTTCTCACCGCGCATATCGGTGAGCTCTTTCCCCAGCCGCACCGGGGCACCATTCGTATTCAGGCAAAAAGCACACCCGAATATGGTTTCTGGAGAAAAATTGTTCTATATTTAAGCTATCGAGGAAAATCGCTGGAAGAGCAAATTGTGGTGGAAATTGAAAATCAATCGCTGGAAATTGAAACGGAAGTACCACTTCCCAAACAGTCGCTGCGTTACATCCGGTTGGAAGGGAGCACCATCCGGGAAAAGGAAAAATATTACTGCTACACAAATCCCATCTGGTTCATGTAAATCGTTCCCTATCCGACTCGCACGGATTGTTGTTTTGCTTCTGTTCCTTCTCCTTTTCCGGAATAGCCCTGCGCAGGAGGTCATCACCTTCCCGGTGCGCATCGATACCGTTATCCTGGTGGGGAACGAGAAAACCCGGGATTTCGTTATTTTGCGTGAAATCCCGTTCACCCTTCCGGACACCCTGGATCAAGCCGACCTCCAGAAAATTAGCTACCGGTTGCAGAACCTATTTCTTTTCAACCGGGTGGAATTGCAGCTCATGCGCTTCGAAAACGGGAAAACCGCTCTCATCATCACCGTCACGGAGAAATGGTATTTCTATCCCCTGCCCATTCTTTTTTTGAACGATCGAGACTGGCACAAAATCAGCTTCGGGATGCAGATCACCCATTTCAACTTCCGGGGACGTAACGAAAAATTCAGCATCGGTGGCTGGCTGGGGTACAATCCCAGCTTCTTCCTGAATTACTTCAATCCCTGGATTGGCAAACGTTCGCGGTTGCTGCTGGGCGTGTCCCTTTATCATAAAAAAGTGAAAAACCGTATTTTCGATATGAATGAAAAACACACCGGGTTCGACGTGACCTTTGGGCGGCGCTTTTCCCTGTGGCTTCAGTCCCAATTCAAAATTTCGCTGGATTGGATCGAACTTCCGCCGGAGTATCGGGAATATCATTTCTCCGGAACCGCCACAGATCTGGTACCCTCCTTTTCGTACGAAATTTTGTGGGATCGCCGTAATTTGTTCGAGTATCCCACCGAGGGACACTACCTGCAGTACATCATCCAGCGCACCGGCTTTGCGGAAACCCAACCACGCTTCTGGCGACTTCAATTTGACCACCGCCTGTATCTGCCTATTTTTCATCCGGTTTCCTGGGGAATTCGCAATCTGACCATCATCCAGAAGGGAGAATTACCCATTTACGATCGCCGTTATTTCGGATTTGAAGAACGCATTCGCGGGCACTTTTTTACCGTATATCCTGCTCCGGAAGATTTCCGCCAATACAACTCTCCCAATTT
>JALXCH010000630.1 GCA_026991005.1 Calditrichia bacterium
ATATAGGCATGGGCGATGCGACCTTTTTTCAGGGAGTTCATCAAGGTACGTGTTACATGTTCCTGCCCCACCACATCTTCGAACACCATGGGGCGCCATTTTCGAGCCAATACCACGTAAGCCATTTGGGAATGCCTCAGATTTTGCAGTTAAAATAATGCCAGGTGAACCCACGGCACATAGAACCAATACCTACCGTTGCTTCCTTCCGGACCTGGCGGGGTTCGGTATCGTTCTATTGCGTGGGACCTGGCACATCGTCTTTCCTTCTGTGGAGCTGAGGGGAGTCGAACCCCTGACCTCTAGAGTGCGATTCTAGCGCTCTCCCAACTGAGCTACAGCCCCAATTGGCAGCTAAATTTAGACAAAGGGCTCTCGAAAGTCAACGGCTTTTTAAACCCGGCGTCCTCCTCTTTTACCGGAATTTGGAATTCTTTTATCCTTTTATTACCTGACACTTGCATTGTTGCGAATATTTTTTATATTTAAACGTCAATTAATTGGTATCTTTCATCCCGGAATATTTTAGACGTGATGTCTAATCGGTAAATTACATAAAAATTCCTATTATCCTGATAATTTGTACCGGGAGGGTACCGAAAAAAGCATTTTTACCCGATAATAAAAAAGCATCCTTTTATGGATGTATTAAGAAAAAGCGGACAATAATCATCGGGCATGTATGAGTCAATCCTTTTTAGAGATTGAAAAGAAGTTAAAAGATTTGGAACTTCGCTTTGCCGAAATTGAAAGCCTGAACAATTTTTTGGCAAAGCAGGTAAAGGAATATTTTTTACTCTTCGACGCCATTCGTCAATTTAACGATATAACCAACCTCAAATCTTTTTTCAAAACACTGGACCGGATTTTTAAGAAATCGTTTTCCATTGATGAATATGGTTTTATCATTCGCAATGTTACCGGAGATTTTCTTACCATTCAGCATTCCATGGGACTCCCCAAGCGCAAGCTCCGAGAGGTGGTGTACCGGCCCGGCGAAGGTCTGGTGGGGAAGGTGTACCTCCGGCGGCAGGCAGTGTATATTCCCGATATTGGTGAGTTGAAAGCATTTAACTATTACGACCACTTGAAGAAAATCCGCGGAAGCATCTATTATCTGCCCCTCCCCTACTCCGCAGACGAGAGCCTGGGTGTGCTGAAAATGCGCAAAGTAAATCGCAACGGTTTCTCGGAAGTGGAGCGTTCCGTGCTTACCAATCTGGCCGAAATTATTTCCAAATCCTACCGCCGCGCCCAAACTCTGGAATCGCTGGTGTCCAAAAGCTATCTGGATGAACTCACGGGTTGCTACAACCGCCGCTATTTCGAGGAACAATACCGAATTGAGTTCAAACGCGCCCAGCGCTACCAGCATAATCTCTCCCTTATATATGTTGATGTGGATGATTTCAAAGAAATCAATGATTTTTATGGGCATGATTTTGGGGATTACGTGCTCAAAACCATTGGCCACATTTTACGCAGCCTCACCCGCAGCAGCGATAGTGCGATTCGACTTGGGGGAGATGAATTCTTAATTTTACTTCCCGAAACTTCCCACGAATCGGCTCTGGAAGTAGCCAATAAATTGAAAAATGCCATCAGTACGTTTCCCTTTCAAAACAACAGCCTGCCCAATCCCCTGGAGATTACCGTTTCCATGGGTGTGTCCAGCTATCCCCGGGACAGTATCGAACCGGATGTTCTGGTGAAAATTGCCGATCAGGCATTGTACCGCTCCAAAGAAGGAGGAAAAAATCGCATCAGCGTCTCTGAAGTGAAGTAAAAGATTAAAACAATTAAGGGGTACGAGGCGGGAAAGTTGCCAGGAAAAGCTGACGAGTAAAAATAATAGATTTAATGATTTTATTCCGATATGTGTGGATTATTCATGAATCCTTCTCTGATCTCAATGCGCAATTGTATCCTCAAAAAATTCAAGGTAATATGTCCTTCCGGATGAGCTCTCCCCCAGGATGGAAATGCAACATGGCGCTGGCGGAGAAATCCAGATGTAATCCCATTTTGTCCTCCGGGTAGTTCGCAGGGGCGAAAATAATCATCAACACATTGCGGGTATTTAAATCAATGGAAGTGCGCATGCTGTCGGCACTGGGATTCCCAAAAGCGCCCAGCTCATCCGCCACGGTAAGTCGGTCGGTAAGGTGAATCTCGTCTTTACCAATTCCCGGATAACTTTCCCCCGGTTTTCCTTTGCGAATCACTACCTTGCCCTGGATTTTAGCCACATCATACAACCCAATGGGTAACAGATAAGCCAGAGAGCAGTAATTGCCGGTATCCACTATGGAATTAATTTGATAAAGCGGTTTCCGTTTAATCACCCGGCGGAAAAGCGCCTCGGAGGAGGGACGAATGCGTGTGGGTTCCATACCGATGGCATAGTACAGCTTGCGAGCGGGTTTTAGCAGATCCAGCGCCTGAGAGGGAGTGGTAAATTGAGAGCGGTATTTCTCTTCCAGTTGACGAATCTGTTCCCAGAGTGCTTCATTTTTGGGTTGGCAGGTTAAATTTGCGAATTGTAACACTCCCAGGCGAACCAGTTCCTTACAATCCGGTGCAATGGATATGTCCAGTTTCTCCATGATGGTTTACTCCGATTCAATCAACTTCTTTGCGATGGGGACATCGGCTGCCGAGAGCGGATAAGAGAGGAGCTCTCTTCGGGCTACCCAGCGCACGTCCTGATGATCGGTAAGATGTAGACTTCCGCCCAATAAACGCGCCTTGTAAGCCACCAGAAAAATGTGTTTATCCGAATAAGAAAAGCTGGTGGCAGCAAAAATGGAGGTTACTTCGATATTTAACCCCAATTCCTCGGCAATTTCCCGTTGTAAACACGATTCGGGTGATTCACCGGGACGAATTTTCCCACCGGGGAATTCCCATAACTCCCCCTGCGAAAGCGCTGCCTTCCGCTGAGCAATTAGCACCCGTCCGGTTTCATCCTCAATAATAGCAGCCAGTACGGGAATAATGGTCTGTGCTCCGATGTTTTTCACAGGTGCTTTTCCACCTCCTGAATTAACTGCTCCCGTAACTGCTGGTAAGTGCCGGTAAAGCGACACCCGGCAGCGTGAAGATGGCCTCCTCCGCCAAATATCCGGGCGATGGCATTTACATTCACCCGCCCTTTGGAACGAAAGCTTATTTTAAAATAATTGGGTTTTACTTCCCGAATAAATAATCCCACCTCTACTCCCCGAACAGACACACTGTAATTGGCCAGTTCTTCGATTTCGGAATGGTTGTTTTGCTCCATGATGTCCAGCGGTAGAAAGATGATGGCCAGCTTTCCATCAAGCACGGATTCCATATTGGCCAGACCGTATCCAATAATTTTCATGGATTCGTAGGAATTTTCGAAGAAGAGGCGATTGGCAATTTCGCTGGGATTGACTCCGTATTGGAGCAAATGGGCCGCAATTTCGAAGTCCCGCTGACGGGTGTTGGAAAAAGAAAAGCGTCCGGTGTCGTACATGATTCCGGTAAAAAGCTGGGTCGCCAGCGCTTCATCCATTTCGATACCGTACTTTGAAACCACTTCGTACACTAACTGACTGGTAGAACTGGCGTTGGTATCGACCAGATTGATATGAGCAATTTCTTCCTCAAAAGGATGATGGTCAATTTTCAAACAGGAATCCGGGGCGGGAAGCAGGTTGGCAGGGTCACCAATGCGTTTTCGACTGGGCACATCCAGGATGATGGCAGCCTCGATGGTAGCGCCGGAGAATCGGGAGTAAGGGATAATTTCTTCAAATCCCTGCAAAAAGCGGTATTTGGAATCGATTTGTTCATCATGAAACACAATAACGTAATTCTTGCGTTTTTTCCGAAGCACATAGGCCATGGCCAGTACCGAAGCGTAGGCATCGCCGTCGGCATTCATGTGGGCTGTAATTAAAAAGTGATTTCGCGATTCCAGAAATTCTATAATTTGATTTAAAATGGTTTCCAATCTTGCCACCTCGTTTTTTTCGGGAACAGCCGTTAAAAATGAGGCAAATAATAGGATTCATTTTCTGTTGAAGCAAGTTTTTTTTGAGAAAAATCCATTCCCACAAATGGAATTTGTGAGTTAGTTGGATTTTGGCCCTTGCAGGATAGCTCTTTCCAATGAGGCTGTGTGCCGGGTTATCATTCCAGCAGGATGCTGCCCATCCACGTGATCCTGTCCATAGGACTCTGCGAGTGGACAGGGCTCTGGAAGTGCATGTTTGAGCGCTTCGCACTCGGTTGTTTTTACCGATGGTTAATCAATCAAATTAAATAAATAGAGATTCTTCGCTCCGCTGGCGCTACGCTCAGAATGACAGTGGGGGCGGTGTTTCTGTCATTCTGAACCCCGTACCAGGCGGGGTGAAGAATCTCACCATTTGAATTTAATACGACAACCTTTGCGCCCTTCGCGACTCCGTTGTGATCTTTGTGGTTAAATAAGATTAACCGCAGAGAACGCGGAGAATGCGCAAAGGATGCAATGAAAAAGAAATTCCAAATAACAAATCTCAAATTCCAAAAAATAATCAAAATCAGAAATATTTTTCGCTGCGTACGTTGCGCTCGCTGCGGTTAATTTTTTGCATTTAAACATTCAAAAACCTTTGCGCTCTTCGCGCTTCCATTGCGCTCTTTGCGGTTGAATAAGATTAACCGCAGAGTACGCAAAGAATGCGCAAAGGACGCAATGAAAAAAGAAATTCTAAATAACAAATCCCAATCTCAAATTCAAAAAAATGGCCAAGTTCAGAGATGACGCAAGTAATCCAATAATTTATTTAATCAGATTGTTTTTTCTTTGCGCCCTTAGCGTCTACATTGCGCTCTTTGCGGTTGAATAAGATTAACCGCAATTTTAGAGATTCTTCGCTCCGCTTATGATGAAACTGTGAGGTATTATTGTTCTAAATACCAACAGAAGGACGGGTATGAATATCCCCACTCAACATATTTGGCAGGTAATTGATTTTTCCTGGGAATATGTTGTAAATTGCCCGGAATCAGAAAATAGGAGAATCTGGTGAAATTACGAATATTGCATACCGCCGACGTGCATATTGGAATGACATTTACCCGAGGTTATCCGCCGGAAGTTCAGGAGGCACTGGTGGTGGCACGATTTAACGCGCTGGAACGCCTGGTGCAGGAAGCAAATGAACGGCAATGTCATCTTTTCGTGGTGGCCGGGGATTTGTTTCACCGCCAGCGTATTCCCCGCCGCGATCTCCTGCGGGTAGCAGAAATTTTGAATCGATTCGAAGGAAATGCATTCCTTCTGCTTCCGGGAAATCATGATTTTTACCACAGAAGCGAATCCTCCCTCTGGCAAACGCTGGAAGCACACTTAAATGAACGGGCAGTCGTGCTCAAGGAGCCCCGAATTTATTCCCTGGAGGAACATGATCTGGGACTCCATGTCTATCCTGCCCCCTGTACCGCAAAACATTCCTCGAAAAATGCACTGGGTTGGATGCACTCGGTTACTCCCGCTCCCGAAGTCCCGTTCCATCTGGGAGTTGCACATGGAAGTCTGGCCGGATTCTCCCCCGATTTTGAGGAACGATACTATCCCATGACCCGCCAGGAGCTGGAAGAGATTCCCGTTCAGGCGTGGTTGCTGGGACACACTCACCTGCGCTTTCCGAAAAACGAATCCAGCTCCGAAGAACGCATTTTTTTCCCGGCCACCCCGGAACCGGATGGCTTCGATTGCCACCACAACGGTTCGGCCTGGTTTCTGGAAATCGAGGAATCCGGTGCGGTTTACTATCAGGCTCTTACCACCGGTTTCTATCGTTTTCAAGAGGTCACGGTGGAATTGTCCGAATCCCGGGGTATCCAGCCCCTCCTTACTTTAAGCCGCAATTACCCACCTGCCAGAACTCTTTTAAAACTGCACCTCACCGGACGTGTATCCAGCGATTTACTCCAGGAAATCCGTCAGGAGATTGGCCGGCTTCAAAAAGAATTTTTTTATGTGGAAGTGGACACCACCCGGCTTTTACGTCGCATTACCCGGGAGGATATCGATCGCGAGTTTGTGGAAGGTTCCTTTGCTCATCGGCTGTTGCGGCAGTTGGAAAATGAGGATGAACTGGCGCTGCAAATGGCGTATGAAATCATTCGGGAGATGCAGGAATGAGGATTAAACAGCTTCAACTTCATCCCTTTGCCGGAATTCCCAGTCGTATTGTGGAGTTCCAGCCCGGATTAAATGTGGTGGTGGGTCCCAACGAAGCGGGAAAAAGTACCCTGGTCAACGCTCTGCGGTGGGTGTTGTTCCGTCCCGTAAGGTTGAAAACGAAACGTCTAAAAGAAGAACTACGGTTATTTCTCCCCGTCAGTGGTGGAGATACAATCCGTGTATCTTTAGTTTTTGAACAGGATGGAGAGTACCGGATTCACAAAAGCTGGGGCGGGGAATCTTCTGCTGAGCTGCGACTTCCGGACGGTAACATTTTAACTAACGAGAGCGCAGTGCAGGAACGCCTTCAGCAACTGGTAGGGCACCACGAAGCTACTTATTCCAACGTGTTGATGGTGCAACAGAATCGGTTAACCGAAACGGTGGAATTTCTTAAAAAAGAACCCCAGCCACAGAATGATTTGAATAGCATCCTGCGCCAGGCAGTTTTCGAAACAGGCGGAGTCTCCCTCGAGAAGCTGGAAAAAGCCATCGAGCAGCGTTTTCATCAACTTTTCAGCAATTGGGATGCAACTTTGAACCTTCCCCGGGATAATCGAGCTATCCAGCATCCTTGGAAACGAGAGGTTGGAGAGATACTTCAGGCTTACTACCAGCAGGAATCTTTGCGACAGCGATTGCAAGAAGTACGGAAATTTGAAGAAGAGCGAGACCAGCTCAATGCTCGGCTCAATATTCAGGAAAAGGAAGTACAAACTGTTCGGGATTTTGTAGAGAAAAATCGGGAGAGAGTGCAGCAGTTGCAACAGCGTTTACTCCTGGCCGAGCGTTTGCAACATCTTGAAGAACGAGAAAGGAGATTGAAAAATATCTTCCAGGAGTGGCCTGAAACCAGAGCACGCTGCAGCGAACTGGAAATCCAGAAACAGGAAATTCGAACCAGGCTTCGAAAATTGCAGGAAGAACAGCGCCAGGCGCAGCAATGGGAATCACTTCAACAAAAGATGCAACGCTGGCGGGAAGTGAAAAAAGCCCAATCGCAGTTGCAGAAGTTACAAAAGGAATTTGAAACCCTCCCTGCCGTCACCGAGAAAGCACTTCAAGAATTGCGACGTACGGGAAATCAAAAAGAAAAGCTTCGGGCAACTATCGAAGCAATCCGGTTAAATCTTACTTTGAAATCCAGAGAAACACAAACCATCGAGGTACAGCTGGGTCTGGAGGAAACACGGAAAATTACCCTGACTCCGGAAACCCCTCTGAAACTGGAAGCTCCGGGACGAATACGGGTATATCACGAAGGAGTGGAGATTTCTGTATCGTCCGGAGAATTTGATGTGGAAGAACTGGAACGCAGGTTACAATCGCTTCAGGAAGAAGAAACGAAGCGCCTGCAGAAAATGGGGGTGCAAAATGTGGAAGAGGGAGAGGAGATTTTAAGGCGTAATAATGAGTTGCAGTACCAGATTTCTTCCATCCAGAAGCAAATTAAGGGATTGCTGGGTGAAGATTCGCTGGAAGAACTGGCAAAAATAGAAAGTGCTGTTCAAAGCGGCAAACCAGGGCGTACATCTAACGAAATTTTACAGGAACTGACGGCGGTAAAAACACAGGAAGCAAAACTTCTGGTGAGGCTGGAAGCTGAGCAGAAAAAATTGCAGGACTGGCAGCAGCAGTTTGGAGATACGGACACGGTGTTAGACGAACTTGTAAAACTTCGCCAGGAACGCCAGGAGGTGGAAAAGGAGCTCAAATCGTTAGCCCAATCGGAAGTAGCTGGTAAAAGTCCGGAAGAATTCATCCGCGAGTTTGAACAAAAAGAGGAGTGGTTACGCCTCAAGGAGCGGGAATTGCACCAGTTGCGGATTCAAAAGGCGGAGCTGGATGCCCGGGAACCGGATGAGTCCAGTGAAATATTGCGCTCTCAATTAGAGGAAGCGGAAAGGCAGTTCCAGTACAAAATGCGGCAGGGTCAGGCCATTTCCCGGATACGAGAGCACTTCCGCCGGTTGAAAGAAGAAATGGATAAGGATACGTTATCCCCCTGGCAGAAAGCGTTTCGCACCTACCTGGTGCCGCTTACAGCACACCGATATCATGAGGTACGTCTGGAGAACAATCTTCCGGAACGGATTGTACGGCACGACGGGCTGGAACTGGCATTGAGCCAGCTTTCTGTGGGGACCCGGGATGCACTGGCACTGGCACTACGCCTGTCCATGGCACACTACTTCTTACGTCAGCATCCAGGATTTCTCATCCTGGACGATCCGTTGGTGGATATGGATCCTGAACGTCAGATGGCGGCTGTGGAATTGTTACAACAGTTCGCCCACCAACATCAGCTCATCCTCCTTACCTGCCATCCGGACCACGCCGAGCAGCTTGGGGGGCATTTGATTGAGATGAGGTAGTAAACTTTATTCAACTTAAATTGAGTTTTGAAAAGCCCGGATAACTCAAAATTCACAGAAAACACGGAGGGTGGAGGAAGTAATAAAGGCAAGCCAGGTATAAAAATTTTGCTTTTTCCAAACACCAAATTTCAAATTACAATCTCCAGTAATCAATTATTTATATTCGTGTTTATTCGTGTGATTCGTGGGCAAATATCAATTCTTTTTATTCGTGGCTAAGCAATTCGTGGTTAAATTTCCATTAGAGCGATTTTTGATTCCGGTGAACCCTACAATTTTAAAACCCATTTCAAAACTCTTATTTCAAAATCATTTATTCTTTCTGTCGTCCTTACAGGACTTAAAATGGTGGGTGGAATTCCCATTCCCATGGCTGAAGGCCATGGGCTAAGTTCTGTCGGCCACTCCGTGGCCTCGTACCCTGCCAGAGGATATTTTTTCTAATTCAAAGATTCAATTCTGATTATCCGGAATATCCGGTCAAAAATATCATTTCTAATTATCCCTATTATTTCCCTGGCAGACCTTATATGCCATATGTTTTATGTTTTATGCTTTTACTGGGTTTTCCGTGTTTTCTGTCTCCTCTATGGTTTAATTTTTTCTGTGGTTTCTGTGGGTAAAAAAATAGCGTTTGCAGCAAGCCCCGGTTTCGTTTTATTTCAAATCATTCATCACAATATTACCATTCCCAGATAGGCGAAAAACGCTCCGGAGATGGTGGCAATAAAATTCACCATATCGTTATTTATTCGGGGAATACCACGCACCAGGGTGGTGGGTTTCCCCTGGCAATGGACGGTTTTTTCGGTGATTTTGCCGCACACGGGACACCGATATTGCGCCTGAAGGGTGGCACCAATGAAACTATCTACCACACTGGCCAGAAAACCTGCCAGCGCCACCACAATTACAATTTGCAGGGGGGTGTTCTGAACAAAGAAAGAGGGTTTCACCATCCCGCTCATTCCCAGAATAACCGCGCCTAAAAATGCCCCGAAACTTCCGCCCAGAGTTACCCCTCCGGACGTCCCCACCGGCACCGGTTGCCAGGTGTGAATTAAATGCGGACGTCTGCCCCAGAGTACGCCCAGTTCCGTGGCCCAGGTATCGGCGGTAGCGGCTGCCAGCGCTCCCAGATACATCACAAAATCGTGCTCCGGGTGGAATAGCACATGAATAATCATCAGCAGCCCGGCAACTCCTCCATTAGCAAAAACCTGGGCGTAATCCCGCTGACTCCCTTTTTCAAAAATGAGCTCGAACCGGGCCTTGGCCTGCTTTCCAAAGCGCGACAGCAGACTGGAAAGGATGAAAAACGTTAAAATGGGCACCGTCCATTGCACACCGCCAAATCCGAAAATCACTACGGCCAGAAGAAAAGTGGCCACTGCGCCACTAGCACTTAAAAATCCCGCCCGATAGGAAAGAATGGCGATCACGGCTCCCAGCGCCATTCCCACAGCAAACTGCCACCACAGCGTTTGATTTCCCGTGACCAGAAAAAACGTGATGGCACCGCTCATCAACGGTACCAGCAAATTGTCGTTTCCTTTGTGTCCCAATGCTTCGGCTGCAGTGGAGGGTAAAGCGATGAGCACGGCAAATAGCAGAATCACCGGGATGCTCTGCGCTTCCACTGGAAGGTTATTTCGATAATACAGGAAGGTGAATACGAGGGTAATCACACTGGTAACAAACATGGCGGCACTGCCTTCCAGCGATTTGGGGTCCCGGAT
>JALXCH010000631.1 GCA_026991005.1 Calditrichia bacterium
GGGTGAACATGTGAAGGTGGTTGCTCTGGTGAGTAACTCCACCAGCAATCCTGTGGTAGATCCCGAGACCGGTGCCACCGAAACCGTACTGCTGCACTTCGGAATCGACCGCTACCATCATGGCCGTAAACAGTTCGAATACAAAGGCATTGATCCCGAAACCGGCTACGCAATCTACGAAGGTGGTTGGACCATTCACGAACCGGCGAATCGTCCCTTCCATGCGGTGGTGGATGTGATTGATAACGGAACGATCTATGAAGGGGATGAGCAGACCTATCCCTACAATTCTGCGACCTGGGGTTGTCCTTATCGGGTTGTGTTAAGTAAGTAATCTTCTCACACGCATCAACCTCCTCCATACTGCCCGGATGTGATACCATCCGGGCAGTTTTTTGAATGGCCAAGGAAAAGCAGTCTGTCTAAGAAGAAAGTTTGAATTCCGATAATGGAAAAAGATGAAGAAAGTACGCTTACATTGTAGGAGCTGGATGGTTAGCTGGGGTGTGCTGTTGTTTATGGTGATTCCTCTTCTGGCACAGAATAGCCCTGGTTTAAGCGATTCCTTGAATTCCGCTCTGCGGGAAGAAGCCTATCAGTCCCGATTAATTCAGATTAACTTTCTCCTGCACACAACCACCGCTCCGGATAGTACATTTCTTTTACTGAAAGAAGAAGCGGAATATTTTGCCGCCCTGGGCGATTACCAGACGGCTCTGGAAATACTGGATGAATTGAGTGCTTCTCTTTCGGGGGAGGATCCTGGTGGCGAGGCATTTACTTCCACCACCTTTGCAGATGAACCGCTGGAGCTTTCTCCCACTCTTTTTCCTGTCTCATTACCCCGCTGGCAATGGAGCCTGGAAACCGGGGTAGATTATTCCCGGCAGGAGTACGAAATGGTTTTGCTGGAAAACGACAGCGTGGTGGTGGAGCAGTTGAGCAATCCCTTTCTTTCCCTGCGCCTAACCCACAATGGAACCTTCTCTCCCCGGGTGTCTTACCAGAGTTACCAGTATTTTCGGGCAGATCAGGTGCTGGTACAGGCCAGCTCCCTGTTTTCTCTCGGTTCCACTTTTTCTCCCTCTTTCTGGAAGGTAGATGGAGAGGTCAATCTCTACTGGCTGCATCATCAGGCGCGGGGGAGCTTTGTGGAGGGACAGTTGCGCGGCACTTTTAACCGGTTGGTGGGGACAGGTGATCAGCTTCTATTTTATGGATTGGCCCGAGCCAAACATCATTTCCCTACCGATTCTTCCTATGGTGATGTGCTCCAGGCAGAGGTGAACCTGGGATATCAGCACTATTTTTCACCATTCACTTACCTGGAAGTTAGCTTGCGGCCGGAGATGTACCAGGAATCTCAGGTGCTGGGTTTGCGCTATGTGCAAATTCAACCGCATCTGGAATTTACCCGTCGGCAGGATTACAACCGCTATTTGACGGTGGAAGTGTACTACAATCGGCGCCAGTTTCGGAGTCGGCTGGCGTCTTCCACTACCGGAAACACCTATGGAGCGCTCATCCCCAATTTGCTGGGAGAAGTCCCCATTTACTATCCGTTTGGTATCGCCGTACGTCTGGAGGGTGAAGATCGCCGTTACATTTCTCCGGATGTTTCCCATTCCAATTTCCGTTTTTACTCCGGGGCGGTTTCTTTGCGATATTATTTTGGAGATTACAATGCGGTGGGACTGGGATATGTAAGCGAGAGTGAAGCCCATTACAGCTCTTCCGACTCTCAGAGTGCCTTAATTCGGCAGGAAAATTACAAGGCGCAGGGTGTTCTTTTCACCATTGAACTGTTAAATACTTCCGGTTTGATGGTGAACCTGAGTTATCAATTCACGCTGCGCACCTATCCCTATCTTATTCCTTCCGATTTTCTTAGCATATACAGCAATCGCCGGATTCACACGGTGCAGGGGGTGGGTATCATCCCCTTTGCCCGGCACTGGCAGGTGCAGTTCCTGGCCAATTACGACAACGACCGGGATCGCGACCGGGAAGGAAACGATAATTTTAACACCATTTTCAACCTGAGCCTGATCTATTCCTTTTAAAGTATTTTACCTCGTTGGTTTAAATGGCTCCGATTCTTTGCTTTTTTTGACTTTAGAAAGGAGAACATGACGCTTCTTTATCTCGCCCATTAATATCTTTTTTAAATTGTTAAATGTGGATGTATAGTAGCTTGTGTAGTAAGCTTACAAAATCACCGGGAACACCTCAAAATGCTCTATTAGCCAGAAATGTGCCTGTTAAATAAACGGCCTGGGTACCGGAATAACTAGATTCCAGCGCCGCGTAATAGCAGCACGAAGAATTTCCTGAAGGAATTTTTATCCATCTCTTGACAAAGAGCTGTGCCCCCGTTTTTGTTCCAACCGATTAGAAGCTGTATTTCACTTCCAGAAAAGCACGGGAATACGCTTTATTTTTCCCGAATACACTATCTTCCGGTCCGTTGAAAATCGTCGCCCCGGCGTAAATGTTCAACCCATCCATAAAAGCGTAATTTAAAATGGGCAGGAGGAAGTAATCCTTATCCTTCAAATTCAACACCGTAATGAGCTGGAACGTGGTAAAATCTGCCAGCTGGTACTGAATCCGGCTGGAGAGAGATTCCGTGTGGGCATCCGGGAGCATATTCAGAAGCATTCCCAGTTGCTGATACTGCCGCCGTTCGTACGCCTCGTCGAAGCGGAATAGAATGGTTTGCACAAATTGCAGGTTTAACGTCAAATCGTTAATTCCCAGATAATCCATCCCCACCACGTATTGCAGGTGGGGATTTTTTACGAAAATATCTTTCCCATCCCGGTCGGCAGTCAGGAAGTAAGCAGCTTCCCCCTTTAAAGCAAATTTGTTGAAAGTGGTCACGAAATCCCCGCCAAAAACGTGGTAAGGATGGTACTCGGTTTGCTGGTAAAAGAGATGTTGTATGGGGTCGAAGGTCATCCGCACCGAAGGGAATTTGTCGTGCCCGTGGTAGTAGCTCAGGGAATAATCCACGTTCCACAGAGCGGATTGTAACCGGAAACCGAGTTCGGCATTGTCGATTTTGTTTTCGGGAAGACGCGGCTCCAGCTCCTGCACCGGAAAAATTCCCATGGTATCGGGCATTTCCATGGGAATCTGGTGTGGAAGGAAATGAGGTACCACCACTGCCTCCAGATCGAAATTCCCCAGATAGGCATCGGCTTTAAGCGCCGTCACCGGGATGCGGTAATCTTCAATTTCCGCAGAGATGTTTTTGTAATCCCAGGGATTGATGTTATCGGTAGGATTAATCCAGTCCGTTTTTCCCCAGAAGATAAACTGCTTCCCCAGGCGCAGGTCTAACCGGGAGAAGAAGAGATCCACGTACGCTTCCACCGGGAAGACTTCCATGTGGCGGATGTTCTTTGTTCCCTCTGCCTGCGTTTCTTCGTAATTAAAATCCACCGAAGCGAAAAACGCTGCTTTTTGCGAAAAATTGTTGGCGATGGTCAGTTGCAGGCGCGTGCCCAGCCGGTCGAACGGGTAAGGTTTGTTTAAATTGGGATGAGCAAAAAATTTCAGATATCCGCCCCATTCGGCACTTTGTGCCTGTACCCCGTGGGGAAGAAAAAATAACATTAGGAGCAGCGCGTTCACCAGGATTGTTGTTTGTACAACGAACTTCTGTCCGCTCATCATCGCCCCCTCTGTAAATATCGCTGGGTGAAGAAAGCTGCCGGAATGTTCCGGTTAATGCGGATGTTACTGAACACCATCTCGCTGGTGTGGTTATTCTGCACGTCTTTCATAATCATATCCGTCTGGAACCAGATGCTGCCGATTTTTTCAACTCTGGGAACGGTGAGTACTTTCCACAACCGAAGCGCCCGATCGTAGTATTCCGATTTCACGGTAACCCACACATCCTGGCGAATCCAGCGAATGATTTTGCCGTAGCCAGTTTCTTTGGCCACCTTATCGCTGGCCGGCAGGCACTCAATCACATAGCAGGGATGTCCGTCCAGAGTCTCATCGGGTAAACGCCGGTAGGTCCAATCGTTTAATTTCGGTTTACCGATGTCGTAATAGGTAAAATCCGAGGACATGAAATTGCTTCCTTTCCCGCTGGAGGCAATCCGTTTTACCCGCCGTAAAGCCGGGAGGTAGAGATAGCGGTCGTCATCGGAATTTTTGTGTTCAATAATCAGAAATCCGGTACCCTTCACATCCGGGGGAGCGATGAAGCGCATCAGCATATCGCTCTCGTCTGCGGTGCGTTTGCGGCTGTACATTTTAATTTGCCGTACCCGTTGCTCGCCCCGGGAGTTGGTCAGGATCAGCTTCACATCCGCTTCCATATCCTGCCAGCTGGTTTTATTCAGTGCTTTTTCCATGATTTGTTTACCGGTGAGCTCCTCTCCGTACAGCGTTAACACACTCAGGAGCAGGGTAAGCGCTATGATGGGATATATCTTCATGGCACCACCTCTGTTTTTATATGAATGATTTGTTTCTGGGAACATGCTATTTTTCTCCTCGTCTGTACTGATTTTAGCTTTTATTTTGCCGCCTGTTTCTCGATGGCCCGGAAGCGCTTAATCAGGAACAGCACCGGCAAAATGGTAATGGCGCCAAAGCAGGAGGTAAACATGGCGATGGCAATGAGAATCCCCATGTGTTTTACCCCGGCAAAGATGGAAAAAGCCAGGATGGCAAATCCCAGTCCCACCGTCAGGGCATTTAACAGAATGGGCACTCCCGCATCCTGCATGGTGTGTTTGATGCTTTCTGCACCGTCGTACTGCCGGCGCTCCAGGCGGTAGCGATGGATAAAGTGTACGGCATAATCCACACCTACCCCAATGGCAATGGAAGAGGTAAGCATGGTCACGATGTTCAGATGAATCCCCGCCCATCCCATAAAACCGAAATTGAAGATCATGGCAAAGAAAAGCGGGATGGCATTCAATAATCCCAGCACAACCGAGCGGAAAAGCAGGGAGGTTACCAGCGTAACCAGGATGAGAGAAACGATGATGCTGTAGAATTGCCCTTCCACAACCAGATCGTTGATGGCCAGGAACAGCTCCGAGGTTCCGGTGAGTTCTACCCGGGCGCTGGTGAAATTCTTGCGAATATACTCCCGGGTGCGCCGATCCAGATTGCGCAGCACGTTGCTGGATTCGGTATTCAGAAAGGCATTCACCCTGGCGGTCTGGTAGTTGTAATCCACCAGATTGGCCAGATCGTCCGGTTTACCGCTCATTTCGTAAAGCTGGAGGTATTGGGCTACGAGCTGGCGACCGGGCACTTTAAACGTCACCTTTTTTTCCACCCAGCGGCCGTTCACTTCCACCCAATCGACGCCTTCTTCCACAACGGTATCTGGCGGGATGCAGTCGTAAGCGGGGTCGTCGGCATGCAGAACTTTATTCATGCGGCGAATGTAATCTGCCAGGGAGAGAGTGCCGCCTACATGTTCATCCTGGCGCAGGAATTTCTCCAGATTATCCATATCCCGCAACACCCGCGGTTCCTTAATCTGCCCCGCACTGTCGCCTTCCACCATTACCGTAAGAAAGGTGGTACCGGCAAAATGGGAGTTGATGTGTTCGTAATCGATGCGAGCCGGATGATTTTTGGGGAAATTGGAGATGGTATTATTTTCCAGCACAATGCGGGGAAATCCCAGAACGGAGAAAAGAATCACCGCCAGGATAAAGCCCAGCACCAGGTAGCGGCGTTCAATTAAAAATTCGGCGTACGCCACCGCTAGCCGATTTAACCAGCGATGTTTGCGCGGTTTTGCCGCCCGTTTGGGAAGCTTCATCAACGAGAGGGAAGCGGGAATGAAGGTAAGCGAGAATACCATGGCAATGAGCACACCCGTAGCCGTAAACGCCCCCAACTGCCCGATGGAGCCAATGCGGGAGGTGTTCAATGCCAGAAATCCAAATGCAGTGGTTACGGAGGTAATCATGACCGGGGCGTTCAGTTCGCCCATCACCTCCAGCACCACCTCTCGGGAGCTCTTCTTCCCGGGAGCGCGGCTCATGTAATGGTTCAGGATGTGAATTCCGTCGGCAACCGCGATGGATGCCAGCAAAATAGGCAACATATTGGTGGAATGACTGATGGGAACCCCCAGGATCGCCATCAAACCCATGGTCCACAGCACACTGATGAGCACCACGGAGAGGGGCAATAGCACTCCCCGAAAGTTGCGGAAACTGAGGGTAAGGATGATGATAATGAGAAGAATGACCATGGGAAAGAGGGTGCCCATATCCCGCGCCATTCCGCGACCCAGGTAAAGGGTAAGAATGGGCTTTCCGGTAATATACACCCGATTGTGCAGCGAGCAGCCTTCCACGCAATCTTTCACTTCCTTGGCCGCTACTTCCGGTTTCACCGTGTTCTTCAGGAACACCATAATTCCGGCCATGGTGCGGTCTTTGGAGATGATGTTCTCGATGGGGAGGTCGCTGTGGAAAAGGGTGTATTCGTACTTCTGTACTTCTTCCCGGGTCTCCGGAGGCCGGGAGAGAATCTCTTTTACCTCCATCCCTTCTTCCGTCCCGCGAATCACCTTGATGTTAGTGGGACTCATCACTGAGTACACATCGGGGAGCTCTTCCAGCTTCCGGGTAATCTGGAAAATTTCGCTGATGGTTTGCGGGGAAAAAAGACTGTCGCTTTCTATGGCAACCAGTACAAAGTCGCGACTGGGGAAAATTTCGTTCATGCGATCGTAAAGCAGTTTGGCGGGAATATGTTTGGGAAGCGAGCTGGTGATATCCGGATCCACTTTAATAAATTTCATGGAATATCCAAAAAAGAGGGAAATCAGCAAAATGCTTCCAATGGTAAACCAGGCGTGATCTACCACCCAGCGTGTTACTCTAATCATGGTGATCCTCCGCTTTTTGAGCGTTCGACACAGGTTGCTGCACCGGGTTCCGAAGCACCCCGTGCAGAAAAACTTCGCTAATTAACCGCGCTATTTTTTCCGGTTCATTCAAGGTGGACTCTTCCATAAACACACCAACTCCCATCACCAGGGAACCGAATAAAGAAATTAATTGGTTCAGGGGAAAATCTTTCAAATATCCCTCCTGGCGCGCCTGCTCGAAAAGGTTGCGAATCAGAGAAAGTTTGGAGCGGATAATCGGTTGAAGTCGGGAGAGCGTTTGTTGCCGAAAGTGGGGATGAGCATTGAGATAAAGATAGAGGCGGAAATAATCGGGATGTTTCTGGAAGAAAACCATGCTCTGCCGCACCACCTCCCGGATGCGCTCGGGAGTCGAGGAGAGTCCGGGAAGGGTCTCTTCCAGATGGCGAAAGAACTCCCGAATCCCATTTTCCAGAATAGCCATCAGCAATTCATCTTTACTGCGGAAGTAATAGTAGAGGGTAGCTTTGCCCAATTCGGCTTCTTCAGCAATCAGATCCATGCTGGCGTTATGATAACCGAGGCGGGAGAAAACCGTTAACCCGGCATTCAGGATGAGGTTGAGTCGCGCCTGGCGCTCACGTCGTTTTCGATCGGCAATTCCCATGGTTAACCTTTCATTCGTTTTTCGACTAATCAGTCGAAATATATTTAATCCCTCCTTTATCGTCAATGAAAAATTTAAATAGTCCCGAAAAAATGAACCGGGAAAACATGGTGATCTAAAATAACTCGGGAAGTACTGGCTAAAATTATCCCTCATTTTCAGGAAAATTTCTTTAACAATAATCAGTTATAAAACAGGTATTATTTGAAATTTTTCGGAAAATTTTTTATTATTAAAGTAGTAGGATGCGATTGGACACAATGCTGTACCCAATGAGTAAACAATAAAAAATAACGGGTACCATCATTAAAAAAGGAGGGGACCAATGTTCGCTCATTCAAAAAGTTTGCTTTCGTTTTTGGTTTTCTTTCTGATGGTTTTTCTTCTCTGGACTTCCTGCAGCAAAAAATCCACCGAACCGGAGCAGAGCCAGGAGGAATCGACAACAATTGCCGATTTTCCCAATCACGCAGGGGATTACTGGATTTATGCTGTGGTGGATTCGTTTTCTGAAACCAATGTCCAGATGGATACGGTAAAAGTGTCTGTTGAGGATTCCATAATGATGGCAAACAATGAGAAAGCGATGGTCTGGGTATATACCTACCGGAGCAGGGTGGATACCCAATATGTGCTGGTGCATGCGGACACGGTATTCTTCCTCACGGAACCGAACCGGATTTATTTAAACACCTTTTTTATTTTTCCTTTAACAGTAGGCAATCGCTGGGGCAGGCCCATTGATTCGCTGCAGGTGGTGGAACAAAAAACGGTAACCACTCCCGCTGGTATATTCCCGGATTGTTTTCGCATCCATCGCCACAGCGAACAGCCAAATCACCTGTTCGATGGGGATATTTGGTTTGCCAATGGAAAAGGAATGGTGAGGTTAGATTACATGGTGATGGAGTTCGGCCCTCCCGTGTATTCGACATGGGAGCTGCTAAGTTATCATGTGAAAGAATGATTCGCACTAAAAATCAATCTAAGTTGAAAAATCATTCGTTCTGGTGTTAAAGCTGGAAGTAGTTGAAAAATTGAAATGCGTGTCATCTAATTCGGGTGGAAATAAAAAACCTCTGAAATGCTTTAGGCTTTCCTGTAAAAGAGCCAAATTTTAGTAAAAATTGGGCATTTTAAATAAGGGAAATATGTAAAAAACAATTATTAAGGATGGCAAAATTAAGCAGTTAATTATGAAGGCACGCAATTTGATTGGTGTTAATATTTTTGCATTTTTATTATTGGGAATAGAAGTAATAATTGTTTTGAATTGTGCTCCAGTGCAATATCCACAGGAGAAGGTGGAAAGCTCTCAATACCAGCAAGATGTTCACCGACTCCTAACAAATCCACCTCTAAAGTTCAAAGTTCGGGTTTATTTAGCAGATAAATATAAGCCGGGTAATTGTGTGGGAATGCCCAAAATTTTTCCCAAAAGGTATGTTCGTCGAGTATTAGGGGATAGTCCCGTACTGGTAGAATATATTCGATTGAAATATCACATAACAGATGAAAATGGGATATTCAAAAAAATGAGTCAAATTAATGGTATTATTCTTGAAAAAAATGAAAAGGGTTTTGCTTTCCGTTTTGATGATGGGCAGTGCTGTAAAATTATCCATGCATATGGTCAGGTTTACATAGAAAATGGGGAAATTGTGGATTGCGTAATTCTTCGTCGCATTAAGGAAAAAGTACCCTGTTAATGAGATTTTTTAGAACGAAATTTTTACTCTGAAAAGATGGATTGCAAAATTTGCCCATAAAGATAGAGCTTTTTATTTTGTAATCGAATTCTGAAAATTCACTCCTCACAAAGCTTTTGAAATAATTTAATCCCCTTCATCCCTTCCCTTGTTTCATAAATTGACATCTGGATGAAATCCGGGCACTCGGGAATTATTTTGCAACTGGAGGAGTAATCCCCAATGATGCCATTGGGCGAAACTGTTTCGCTCTGATTGGGGAACCGAATCGGTGGTGATGCGTTTTAGCTCTGAATAAATCTTCTTGCTTTGGGAAAACAATTTCGGTAATATTTTTCCACTCAATTAAAAGAGATTTTTGTTTAAAATGTTTGTTGATTATGCCAGAATTTATGTAAAAGGTGGTCAGGGGGGAAGTGGTGCGTGCAGTTTTCGTCGGGAAAAGCACGTGCCCAAAGGCGGTCCCGATGGAGGTGATGGCGGCCGGGGTGGCCACATCATTTTGCGGGTAGATCCCCATTTGCACACTCTGATTGATTTCAAATACAAGCGTCACTATGTGGCAAAGCATGGCCAGCACGGGATGGGGAAGAAACGGCATGGTCGGGCGGCAGCGGATATTGTGGTCCGGGTACCGGCGGGAACCGTGGTAAAGGATGCCGAAAGCGGCAGGGTGCTGGCAGACCTTACCCGTCCGGGGGAAGAATTTATTGCGGCGCGTGGGGGTCGGGGCGGACGCGGTAATGCCCATTTTGCCACCCCCACCCACCAGGCACCACGGGAGTGGGAAGTGGGAGAACCCGGGGAAGAGCGCTGGCTGGTGCTGGAATTGAAACTGATTGCGGATGTGGGGTTGGTGGGCAAACCCAACGCCGGTAAATCCACCCTGCTTTCGCGCGTCTCTGCTGCCCACCCGCGCATTGCCGATTATCCCTTTACCACCCTGCAACCCAATCTGGGTATTGTGCGCCTGGACGAGATGAAAAGCTTTGTGATGGCCGATATTCCCGGGCTCATCGAAGGAGCGCATCAGGGTAAGGGACTGGGGTTGCAATTCCTGCG
>JALXCH010000632.1 GCA_026991005.1 Calditrichia bacterium
CCAGAATAGTAACCCGGAAAGTCACTAAAATTATTAATCTTCCCATTCTGAAAAACGCAGGTTCTTCTATCACCCTTTGTTTAAAAAATCTGGCTTACGGTTCAATTACCAACACTGCCCGGTTGCATAAGCAGTTATGGTCAGAAACCAGCGCCCATGTACCATGCTTCCCACCCCTGCGCGATAAAGTGGTGTTAAACATCGCCGATGCCTTAATTGGATGTTACCAGGATGGTCCAGGTGCCAATCCCAATTACATAGTTCCCTTCCACCGTTTGCTGGTTGGTACCGATCCGGTGGCGGTCGATCAAATCGGTTACCAGCTTATTTTACAGAAACGAATGAAGGAAAAGATTCAGGAGAAAGAATCGCCCCGGGCGCGCCGTTTTCTAACGCTGGCGCACCAATATGGGTTGGGCGAATGCCGTCCTGAGAAAATTCAACATCAAATAGTGCGTTTAGGTTAGCCATGAAGAGGCCTGGGAGAATTGGAATGAAAAATTGTGGTGGGTTCAAAAGTTTGATTCTACCCGGATTACTATGGTTACTCCTCTTTAACCCCACCCTCTTTGCTCAAATGCCGGTTTTGCAGAAGGGAGATATCCCTGACCTTCGCATCCTCTCCACTTCTCATTATTCCGATAAATCATTATATGGTTATATCGATGGAGGGGCCGAAATTTATCGGGAATATGGTTTCCGGGAACTGGTGGTGCAGGAAGTTCGCTACCGAGGTGAGGAACTGCTGGTGGAAGTTTATCACATGGCTTCTCCTCTTGCCGCCTTTGGTCGATTCTCTCTACAGCGTATGGGTTGTACCCCGGCAGCAGATTTTCCCGAACTGAGCTGCGAAAACGACTATCAGTTGACGGTGGTTCTGGGAGTTTATCTGGTGAGCGTCACCAATTACACCGCATCGCAGCAGGCCCGAAAGGTGGCGCATCGGATCGTTCAGAAATTGCGGGAACAAATTCCTGAAGAAAAAATTATGTTTCCTTCAATTTTTCGGGAAAAATTATTCCGGCCATACCACAAGCAAATGGTTTATGTGGCCGGGCATCTGGGATTGCGCAGTGTGGCTGCCAACTGGGAAAAATGGCTACACGGTGTTTCCCATTTCGATGCCTTCATCCTGCCCCTGGAATGGCAAAACCATTCCCTGCGGGTGGCTTTGTTTCGGTTCCCCGATGATTCTACCGTTCGTTCAGTTTTATCCCAATTTTCTCCTTCCGCAATTCCAGGTTGGCTAACAGTGCGGGACGACGCTACCACTTTTTTCGCCTATTCGTTAAAAAAATCTCAAATATTTTTCTTAGAAACCGATGATTCCAACTGGCAAGCAGAGGAATTTTTAAAAAAATTGCGCAAAATGTTCATCTCTCCAGGAAAGTAACAGGTTCTGGGGGATAATGGATGGTTGAGCCAGTGGAGGGTTTATATAAATATTATTCTGTTATGTGTATGATATACGAAAGTATTTTAAATGATGTGAAATATTATTATAGCCACAGTGCAACCTGTCACTTTTTGGTTATTCGGTGCATCTAAAGGTAGTATTTTTAAAATAAAATGTGCTACTCCAAAAAAATGAGGTACGTATTATGGCTAAAATAGCAATGATTGGGGCAGGATTTGCCGGTCAGACGGCTGCGCTTTATTTAGGCGATGCCCTGGGGAAAGATCATGAGATTACCATGATCAACATGTCTGACCGATTTTTATTTGTCCCTTCGCTGGTGTGGGTTGGTGTTGGAGCAATGGATCCGGAGAAGACTCGCTTCCCGCTGAAGCCTGTTTATGATAAACTCCATATTAATTTCGTCCACGGGAAAGCAAGCGAGATTCATCCGGACGAAAATTACGTGGTTGCCGAAAAAAAAGATGGGAGCGGAACGGTACGGGTGGATTACGATTATTTGCTCATTGCCACCGGTCCGAAATTAAATTTCGAAGCCACACCGGGATTGGGGCCAGAAAAAGGGAACACCTATTCCATTTGTACCATGGAACATGCCATTCAGAGCCGGGACAAATTTCTGGAAATGGTGGAGCGAATGAAGAAGGGGGAAAAAGTAAAAATTGTGGTGGGTACCGGGCATCCCGGAGCAACTTGTCAGGGTGCTGCTTTTGAATATATCACCAACATTCACAAAGAATTGGAGAAAATGGGAATTCGGGACAAAGCAGATCTCCTCTGGCTTTCCAACGAGCGGGCTTTGGGTGACTTCGGCGTGCGCGGAATTAGTGTGAAACGGAAAGGCAAAATCATTACCAGTGAAGAGTTCATTGGAGCTGTTTTCAAAGAATATGGGATTCGCTGGGAAGTGCAAAAAGGTGTGAAAGAGGTGAACGATAAGAAGATTTATTGGGAAGATTATGATGGCAATTTCGGGGAAACGGACTACGATTTTGCCATGCTTATTCCCCAATTCACCGGAATGCCCATGAAGTACATCGGTAAGGATGGTGAAGATGTCTCCGGAAAATTGGTCAATAAAGCCGGTTTTGTGCTGGTGGATGCTATTTACGGATTGCCTTACGATAAATTGGCTCAGAATCCCGATGCCTGGCCATCGGTTTACCAGAATCCCAATTATCCCAATATCTTCGCAGCAGGAATAGCTTTTGCACCTCCCGGACCTATTTCCATTCCTCATACCACTCCCAATGGTACAAACATCACTGCGGCACCGCCGCGTACGGGAATGGTGTCGGGTATCATCGGTCGGGTGGTGGCTAAGAACATCATCGACCTGGTGAAACGAGGCCGCATGACCCACAAAGAACGTATGACGGAAATGTTTGCTGCCTGTATCGCTTCCATGGGAAGCAGCGTTTGGGATGGCTCGGCAGCGGTTATCATTATCTACCCGGTGGTACCGGATTATCGAACTTACCCCAACGAAGAGGGACGCGATCTCTTCGTAACGCACATGGAAATGGGACTTTCCGGTGCCTGGATGAAACGCATGATTCACCATACGTTTATCCATAAATTACAGGCCCGTATTGGCTGGAGTATTATCCCAGAATAATGCCTGACGGGTTATTGGTTGAGATTTTAAACGAAAACAAGGAGAAACGTCATGGAAATTACCAAGAAAGATAGATT
>JALXCH010000633.1 GCA_026991005.1 Calditrichia bacterium
GGGAGATCTTCTTCCACGGGGTTCCCGCCCTCCATCCACCATTTCAACTCCTCGTTCTGGCGGCGGGTTAAAATAACCGCGACGGTTTCGATGCTCCAGCGGTACGTTTTTTTCGGGGAGAGCTCCGTCCGGGGAATTCTTTCCGGTAACTCAATGCGCTGCAAATGCTGCCGTAGTTCCGTGAGGGAAGAAAGCACCTGCTGCGGACCATCGTTCATTCGCAGACCAAAGGATTCTTCCCACACATCGTAAGTAATTTTGAGGAGAGATTCCAGCTTCCGGATGGGGGTTTTTCGGGAATCGGTGAGCACGGCTTGAATGTGCAGAATAATGGGCAACCCCGCCAGCAAAGAGCGGCGAATTTCATTTTCGATGAGATGCTGGACGGCAAAACGTACGGCGACCGAATCCCCGTACCGCACGGGCTGGATTTCTACCACCCGATAGCGGCTCCCCGAAGCAGTTGCCTCCAGGCAAAGGAGCAACACCAGAAAAATACCACCAAATTTTCGTAAGTGTGGTAACAACGTCCGCTAAGCCCTTCCTGAAATTTTCTCACTCTCTTAGACGCAGAAGCATCCCTGATCCCAACATCCCTTTATTTCTCAATCCCCTTCATTCAGCGAGTCCCGCCATTTCTTTTTCGTGCCTTTTAAAAGGTGTGTCCTAGAGAAATATGGAACATAAAGTTCAAATCCGGGAGGGGATAGGCAAAATCCATACGAACCACACCGATAAAAGGCACCAGAAAGCGGAAGCCGAACCCGGCGCTGGTGGAGAAAGCGTTCCAATCGAATTCCCGGGGCGGATTCCAGGCCTGGCCGAAATCGTAAAAGAAAACACCGCTTAAGAATTGGCGGGGGAAATTCTTTCGGGTAATGGGGAACCGTAATTCCACGCTCCCCAGTACCAAGTGGGAGGCGTAACCGACCGGGGTGAGACTGCGATCGGCATACCCTCGCAGGGAGTTGGGACCGCCCAGATAGTACCGGTCGTAAAACGGGGCGGAGGTATCGGCCACGCTGGCATTCAATCGCGCTGCCAGTACCCAGCCCGACCACAGACCACGATATCCCCGCACATCCAGAACCATCTTTTTGTAATCGGCGAAAGCGCCAAACTGTTTGCTCACCTGGGTAAAGTCCACACTCCCCCACCATCCCGCTGTGGGATAAATGCGATTGTCTCGGGTATCCTGATTCAAACTGATGACCATGCGATTAATATGATGAAATCCGCTGTCCGGCAACAACACCGGAGGAAGCGGTACGGCATCTTTATTTCCGCTGGCACGGTACATCTCCTTCCCTACCGAAGCATTCTTAAAAATAAATTCTAACCAGAGGTACTTCATCAACCCGTGATTTCCGGTGAGGCGCACCGAAAGCCCGCCCATATTCACCGGATGGTTGAATCTTTCATCACCAAAATAGTGGAGGAATTCCCGATTGCGGGTAAACATCAGCAGGCGGAAATTCAGATCGGAGGAGAAAATATTCGGGCGGAGGAAGGAAATATCCAGGCCACTTAATCGGTCGCCCACCAGTAACTCGGCTCCCATGTAATTCCCCCGGCCAAACAGATTGTCTGCGCGTATTCCCAGGGGACTAATGTACCAGCCATCAAGCTGGCTGTATCCGCCCCGAAACTGAAAATAAGGCCAGTGCCGTTCCTCGACCTCCACGTACACCCGCACCTTCCCCCGGCTGCTCCCCGGCTGGGTGTAAAGATTTACTTTTTTAAAGAAATTGCTCTCCTGCAACCGCTGGAAATTGCGCTGCAATTGCGCCTGATGAATGCGGTCTCCCGGCTGGAAATCCAGCAAGGAACGAATCACATATTCCCGCGTTTTGTGATTGCCGGTGATTTCAATGGACTCCACTTCCAGTGCAGGAGAAGTGGTTTGCTGCCGATAAGAATAAGGTGTGGCATACATTGCGGAAATGGGAAGCAGAATACCCGCCAGCAGCAAAAGAAATTTTATGAGCACCTGTTTCATGCGAAATGTCCTGGATGTAACGACCTTTAAATTTATTGTGATTTGGGGAATAAACCAAGAAAATAATATGGGATTTCCGGGAATAAATACGACCGGGGAGGCATTCCCGCCTCCCCGGATGTTCAGGGAATCAGAAACCATTTAACCGGGTGACATTTCCTGCGCTATCGGTCACCTGAATTTTACCATCCTGAGCGACCCGCACATTGTACTCCTTGCCGCCTTCGCTAAGCGTTCCCCGACCGGTTCCATCGGGATTGTAGATGATGTGGATAACCACCAGGGGCGGTTCCCCGTTCTGATAGGCATTCTCCGATTCCCAGATCTTAACCCACAACTCCCCACTGCCATCGCTGTAGCGGATGGAGTACAGAGTGGCGTAATAGCCTTCGGGACCGGTGTAATTCCCATCAATTTCCTGGTAGCTGTCGTTCTTACTCACCATCAGGTCCGCATGTTCTCCGTTGCTTTTCCAGGCCTGGATGTGAATTTTTTGCGTCTCCCCTTCCCGAAAGATGCTGACATCCATCCGGGAGGTATCCACCTCTCCGCTGGCATAATGAATTTTTTCTTTGAAGATCATATCCACGGAGGAATCGGCGGGACTCAGAGTAATGTCCGCAAACTGCTCCATGGTCTGAGGATCGTGCCCCGCAGGGAATTGAATCGTTTGGGCGAACTGTCCATGGTTATCATCGATGAAGCGATCGAACGTTCCCGTTACCAGTGTGCCGTCCCGCCAGTTTTCGGTAAAGTCGCCCGTATAGTCGGAGTAAAAATTAATAAGCTTCTGGTAGAATGAACCGTCCCAGTAATCCAGACGCTCGGAAATATGACCGGAGTGATCGGGATTGATCTCCAGTTCCTGAGTGAGCTGTTTGGGATCGCTATCCTGGGCATACCACACGTTGTGCTGTAAAATCGCTCCGGTAATCTTATTCCCCGGCCCCCAATCGGTGGCGGTAGCCTGCTCTTCCACCTTCACAATGTGGTAACCCGGTTTAAACTCCGAGAATTTATACAGCGAAATGAAACGGTCGTCGGTAATGTTTAAGGGAGTAAAGTTTAAATCCACACGAATTTCCGTAGAATCATACTGCAACTGTACGTTCGCGGGGAAGTTGAATTTTACCTCGTAGTAGCGCCCATAGCCGGTGGAATCGTTGTAATAGAGCGCCTGCCGGGTGGTGACGCCGGTAATGGGATCGGTCTTTTCCCGGAACCACAGCAAGGAATCATCTGTGATTTTGTGGAATCCGCTCGCGGAGGTCAGCTCCTTGCGGGCGTTCATCAATTGAGTGATCTTCTTGTTCAATGCAGGCAGGGAATAGGTCCCTCCGGGCACCGATTTGTCAATGGGGATATCGTCGCTCACCATCTCATCCACTTTATCCACCGTATTCACCGAATGTACCATCTGCCAGCTACTCACCAATCCTTCCGTAGCGGCTTTACTTAACTGCAATTGGTTCTGGGGAGGCTGGGTGGCATTCTTGTCGCAGCCGGTTCCCCACACCAGCGCCAGCAGCACTGCCAGCGCGATTCCCAACTGAGTAAATCCTGAAAAACGTTTCATGACTCCTTCTCCTTATGTTTGGTTAATATGTCAGTTAACGGCTTTAATTCTTTCCGTTTCGTTTTCGTTCTACCCTATTTAGAACACAAATTGTGCCACAAAATAGAACACAGCTTTACTTATTGTTTTTCAGGGAGTTAGAACAAACTCAAGAATTGCCCCCTTTTCCCGAAACCGTGCCTCCCATTCACGGGTGTGAAGATTTTGCTACAGGTTGGTTTGATAATCCAACTATCGTCGCTTATGCTCTTTCGTCATCTTTTCCCGGAGGTCTCAATTGCTTCGGTTAATTCAGAGAATTCTGCGGCCAATTTCATCTGGAAACCATATTCCGAAATATCCCTCAAAAGAGTGTTGGTTTCGTCCCGGAAGATTTCCCCTCAATTCCCATTTCAAAAAAGAATTGACAAATTTCCTTTAAATTAGTAATATTTTTGAAGATGGGTAATTTCGGGTGTGACCAGTGTAAATTTATGGCTGTTTGAGTACCCCAATAATACACCGGGAAAGGGGCAGGAAAGGAGTCGGTGACTGTGACACCATTTGATACGACGGTGTTGTTGAACATATTGAAAGTGGTGGTTGCCATGCTGTGCGGTGGGCTCATTGGTCTGGAGCGCGCACGCGATCAGAAACCGGCGGGCGTGCGTACCCAGATGCTGGTGGCTATGGGTTCGGCTCTCTTTATGGTGGTATCTCTGAGCATGGGAGAAAAAATGAATGTGGACCCCACCCGCATTGCCGCCCAGGTAGTTTCTGGCATCGGATTTCTGGGGGCGGGTGCCATCATCCGGGAGCGAGGCTCGGTAATGGGGATGACCACCGCTGCCTCTATCTGGGTCACCGCCTCCATTGGTCTGGCGATTGGTGCGGGTATGTTTCTGGAAGGAATTTTACTCACCATTATCGCTTACCTGGTACTGGGCTGGCTCAGCCGGTACATTAAAATATAGTCGTCTGCATTCCGAACCCTCTGAGAGCAGGAGGGTAGCATCAACATGTTCCAGAAAATAAATTAGAGAATAACGAATAAAACAGAAGGGGTTGTCCATGTGGTATGAATCACCTTTGTTGTTAAACACCATTTACGCAGTTGGGGGAGTGATTATCGGAATCGCTGCTGCCATTATTACCTATCGTTTGTTTAACCGCATTACCCACTTCGATATTCCCAACGAACTGGAAAAGGGAAACCTGGCCGTTGGGGTGGTGGTATGCGGAATTTTTATTATGATTGGCCTGATTGTGGGGCTCATCATCGGAATGAGCTTAAACTGAATTAGATTGATTCCGAAGATTGAAGTATAAACGATTCGGGGTAAAAAAACAGGAGAGCGATTTAGGGGTTGGGAGGATGTAAAACGTTATGAGGTATGTGAAAAAACATTTCTGGCTGGGAATTCTACTTTTATTTTTTCTCATGGGATGCACTCGGCGTGAGGAACCGGCTAATGTAGAAGCCCATGCGGATTCGTTAATGCAAATGGTGGAACGCCGTATTCAGGAGAAAAAAGAGATTGAGCAGTTCCGCAAACGGGTACTTCCTCGCGATTTCCAGCAAAAGATTGAACGCTACTATCCGGTGATTCGTAAATATGCCAAGCGCTACGGGCTGGATTGGCGTTTGATCGTGGTACAAATTCTCAAAGAATCCCGCTTTCGCGAAGATGCCCGCAGCCACAAAGGTGCCATGGGGCTAATGCAAATCATGCCCTCTACCGCCAAACTGATTCGCAAAGAAATGGACATCGAATACATCTCCATTAATCCCCGGGACAATATTGCTGCGGGGATTTATCATTTATACAAACAGCTCAAGTATTTCCCGGAATCCGACCGCGAAAACCGCGTTAAACTGGCTCTGGCCGCTTACAACTGTGGCGCCGGTCACATCTTCGACGCTCAGGATATCGCCCGCTTCCTCAAGCTCGATCCCCGCACCTGGAAAGCGGTAAAAACCTGTCTCCCCAAACTCACTTCCGATTTCTGGCGGTTGCACCTGGAAGTGTGGGAATTGGGAGTGCCCAACTACGGCTACTTTTACGGGTACGAACAAACCATCGATTATGTGGACGACATCTGGCGCAATTACACCATTCTCCGAAAAATTTACTAATCCATGAAATACTCACTGTCACATCTCCAACACCCAATTTCTTCTTCCCTTTTCTCAGGGAGTTTTTTGCTATTCTTGCTTTTTGGAATTGCAGTTCTCCCCCTTCACGAAACCTCCTGCCAGAACTGGGATGTGCATTGGCTGCAGCAGATTAACTCCCATTACACCGAGCAGGGGAATCGGCTGGTGGCGGGTTTCGAGAAAAGTGTAGCGGTGGCTTCTCTGGCAGCACCGGTGGGCATCCTGGCGGTAAGCCTGGAGAAAAACGATGGTAAACTTCGCAATCGGGGATTGGATTTGTTTTTTAGCGAGGTGCTGGCTTACGGAATTACCATGGCTTTAAAATACGGCATCGACCGGCAGCGCCCTTACCAGCAATACGATTGGGTAAAATCTGCCGGGGGCGAAAATACTCCTTCCTTCCCCAGCGGACACACCACCGGAGGTTTTGTTCTGGCAACGGGAATTAGCCTTCAGGCCAGGAACATCTGGGTAACCCTTCTCAGCTTTACCTGGGCAACAGCGGTAGGGATGGGACGCATCTACCAGGGGGTACATTTCCCTTCCGATGTGCTGGCGGGTGCCGTGATTGGTTCCGCAGTGGCCTACGGTGTGTACAAATGGCAACCCTCCCAGCGCCTGTTCGGAACAAAGAACTGGACTTCCATCCAATATCACCTCAGCTTTCCTCCCCAACACACGCCTCTTTTCCACCTCTCCTGGAAGTTCTGAGCAGGGACGTTCATCCGGGGATTCAGCCACAGCTCCAACATCTGTTTTGCATTTGAAACCGGGTGTAACTACATTTTGTTTTCAGATTTCGTTTAAACAATCAGGGTTTGCGTTGGCTCAATTTTTCCTGTTCGTTACAGTATTACTGGCCTATTTTGTGAAGGGGCTCAGCGGATTCGGACCGGCCATGTTTGTGGTTCCGGTTTTTACCTTAATCCTGGGTGCTCCTTCTGCACTGGTGGCATCTGCACTGCTGGATGCGGTAGCGGGATTGCTGTTACTCCCGCAGGTGCGCCGCCACATCGATTGGGGTTTTGTCCTTCCGGTGATTGCTGCCATTTCGGTGGGCAGTTTTATTGGTGCCCGAATGGTATTTCTCTTTTCCCCCATATTGCTAAAACGATTGATTGGCGGCATGCTTCTCCTGTTTGTAAGCTACCTGCTCTGGAATCCTGCGCAAACTCCCCCTCCCAGGAAGCAACCCGCCACCTCCCTGAAACTGCTCATTGCCCTGATAAGCGGAATTTCCGGCGGATTGGTGGGAATGTCCGGTCCGCCCCTGGCGGCCTTCCTGAAATATTTTTCCGGGAAAGAGTACTTCCGCACCCATCTGGTGATTATTTTCTTTGTGGAAAAAATTGTTCGACTGGGTGTGTATGCGCAGGGAAATCTGCTTCCCTTACACCATTGGTCTGTTTACGGAAAGTGGATTCCCGTGCTGATACTGGGATTGGTGCTGGGCAGCAGAGTGCACACCTCCCTAAGCGAAATGCGTTTTAACCGTGTGGTTGGACTACTGCTTCTCATTCCAGCCTTCCGCTTACTTCTTTTTTGATGGAAAGACCATGAGTATCTTCCAATTTTGGCTGGATTAATGTTTGCTGATGCCCACGGACAGATTTCATACCCCGATTGCAGCAACTCATTTCCGGCAAAATCTTTTGCCTTTAGATTTGAAACAGGAAAATTGATTCTGTAAATTATGATTCTTTGAATCTGAGTAAGGAAAGGATTGTACTATGAAAAAAACAGGTTTCTCATATCTTCTTCTCATCGTTCTGCTCCATCTGGGAACAGTTTGGGGTCAAACGGCTGACCGATGGCTGGATTTTCGCAACCAGGCAGATGAATACTACCTGGTTCTGGAAAAAACCGACCTCACCAATTTTTCCTGCTATTTTACCAGCAGCGCTTATCTGAATTACGTTTCCAGCGAAACGGATAGCAACTACAACTATCCTCTCAAATTTGTCTGGACGCAGGAAGGCAAAACCTACTACATCCTGCAACCGTATCCGGGAATGAGCGACCCCAAAAAGCGCCAGCAAACTCTGCAACAAATCCAGATTGTAAAAACGGAATTTCAGGGATTTTTTCTGGATTTCATCAACTTCGTGATTTACTCACCTTTTTCCGATATTCCCGATGATGCGGAAATTGAATTTAGCGAGGACAGTGTGCGGGTGCACTACCGGAGCGGGGAAGGGAATATGGTGGCGGATGTATGGAAAGTGTTTCTCCCCTCCGGAAAATTGCGCAAGGTGCGTTTCGAGGCGGGAGATAAACGCGTGATTAACTATCCCGCCTATACAGAGGTGGAAGGGAAGTGGTTGTGCGTAGGCTGGGACAGCCAGATTTACCAGAACGGCGAAATCAGCAGCGGTTCTGCCACGCGAATCGAATATCGGAAAATCGATCGCTTCTACATGCCCATTCGGGTGGCAACCATGGTACAGGTTGCCGACCGGCCAGAGGAACGTTACATCAGTGAGCTCTTCCTCAAAGATTATCTGTTCAATGTTCCCCTGGAAGAAATTAAAGATACCCGGAGCGGGAATAGCGAAAACACTTCCGGGAAATGAACCAGACGTTTTGGAACTCGGCACCGTACGAATTAGACAAAACTCCCATAGAATTCAATTCCTGCTGGTAAAAACCAGGAATGGGTGGCAGGGATTTAATTTCGCTTAACTAATGAAATTCAACAATATTTCACATATTCCTGAATTACAGCCAGGATTTAGTTTTCAAAGAAATAGTTGGCGAGATTTTTCCGGTACACGGCTTTGCGTGGGGTGGGGAAGAATTTCCGGAAGAACACCGGGAAAAGCACCGGATTCAGCACCTCTCCCATGGTTAGCCTCCCGAATAAGACGGTGGTTAAGAAGAATTCCCGTAATTTCTGCGGTTTTCGTTTCTTAAGCTTCATCGTAAATTACTCCCCTTCAGCTGGCAATTTACATCATCATAATTGAAAATGCTACAAAAAACGCGGGTACCCGAAAAAATTCGAGGTACCCGCGCAAGAATATTTCACCCTGGAAAATAGTTTTATCGAGACATCTCCAGCGCTTTCTGCATCAGGGGTAAAAATTCATCCACCTCTTTAAATCCCACCACCCTCAATTCCGAAATTTCGCTACCATCCGGCTTGAGGAACACCAGGGTGGGCACCCCTTTAATGCGGTACTGCTTTTTTAAGCGTTTCACCTCGGGATCGCTGGCGGTGGTTAAATCCACTTTTAGCATAATAAAATTGCGGGAGAGCTCCACCACTTCCGGTTTGCTAAAAGTAAATTTGTCCAATTCCTTACAAGGAATGCACCAATCGGCAAAGAAATCAATCATCACCGGTTTGCCTTCCCTGGCAGCCTGTTGCAGCATCGCTTCGGAGTAAGTATGCCACTGGATTTCGTTGGTGGCTTCGCTGCTACCCGCTTTGAGCTGCACCTCACTGATTTTTTCGTCGATGTAACCCTGCACCCCGGAGGCAGCCAGGTAAAGCGCCACAATCATGAAAATGGAACCTACCACATTGCGAATAATGGGGAAGGTTTTCCCTTCCATGCGGGAGGGTTCAATCCAGGCCAGGTAAATGCCCCCCACCAGCATGGTGATTGCCAGTGCCAGATGGTAGATTAGCGTGTTGGGCAATAGAGGCGCCACAAAATAGATGGCCATGGCAATGAGGATGAACCCAAAAATGGTGCGTGCCCACACCATCCAGCTACCGGAGCGGGGCAGTTTATTCAAACTGCCTGAAAAGAGAGCCAGAAAGATAAAGGGCACTCCCAGCCCCAGCGCCAGCACGAAAAAGAGGGAGAATCCCAGGAATACATCGCCGCGCTCGCCCACATAAGTGAGCAACGCCAGCACAAATGGCCCAATACAGGGAGCCGCCACAATCCCGACCGTTAATCCCATGAACAACGTACCAAAATATCCCTGGCGAGCACCTCCGGCAAAATTGGAAAGAAACATGGGCACCCGAATCTCGTACAAATCGAACATGCTCAGGGAAAGTCCCACCAAGATGATGGCAATTGCCACAAGGACATACGGATTCTGAAGCGCCGCTCCAAAGAGGCTTCCGGTAAAGGCGGCAATGCTCCCCAGGATGGAGTAAGTAATCGCCATCCCCAGCACGTAAAGCAGAGCATGGGTAAGCAAACTTCCTTTTTTATTTTGCGCCTGTCCTCCAAAATAACTGATGGTAATGGGAATGAGCGGGTACACACAGGGAGTCAGGTTCAGTGCCAGACCCCCTAAAAAGACCAGCACAAAGGTGAGCAATAGGCCTTTTTGAGCCACCGTTTTCCCGAACTCGTTTTCCTCCCCGGTGGCGGTAATTTCCGCGGTTTCGGGTTTCTGGCTCTGGGAAAAAATTTCCGGATGCACCACCTCTACCGCTTCCCCCTGGGCGGCTACCGGTAACACTGCTTTAAAAATTAAATCCGCAGGCGCCTGGCAGGTATGGTCATCACACGCCTGGTAACTTACCTTACCGCTTAACTCCACCTTCTCCCCGGCGAAATCCGGTGAAACGGTAATGGTGGTAAACACATACACCGTAC
>JALXCH010000634.1 GCA_026991005.1 Calditrichia bacterium
ACGGCGTGCAGGTATTTCTTCTGCCGAAAATAGATTTGCCCCTGCAGAAAGTGAATATCATCCAGATAATCGCTAAAATAATGCTTTTTCTTGAAATTGTTGCACACGATGTTGGCGGCTCGGTAATCGCCCAGTTTGTAGTAGGACTTGCCCAGCATGAGTTTCACTGCGGTGAGGTATTTCGTTGCCGGGTAATCGCGGAGAATTTGTAAAAACGTGAGTTGTGCCTTCTCGTAATCTCCCTGCTCGTAATATGAAACACCTTTTTGAAACAACTCCTCGTCCGGTGTTTGCGCCAGAACATTCCAGGAAAAAAGCAACACAACGAACCATCCCAACAGGAATATTTTATTCTGCAAAGGAAGCACCTCCGGAATTTTTTATCTCCAAAATTGAAAGGTTCAATTTAAATGATTGTGAATTTAATGTCAACTTCTGAAAAACACCGCAGCTGGTATTTTTTTTGAAAATATGGAATTTTTTAAACGAGTTGCATTATTTCGCTCCTGCATTTTATTTTACACCTTCGTGTGCGAAAGGGATTGACGTATGAAAACGTTCACAGGGAACCACGAAATGAGTGATTTTCGGAGATTCTTTCTCCTGAATTGGCTGGTCATTTTGCTCTATTTTTCCTCCGTGCTATCTCAATCCTCCGGTGCAGTTGTGGAAGCGGGCTACATTTCGGGAAATATTAAATTCGATGGGTTTGTGAAGGAAGCGGTGTGGCAGCAAGCTCCCGCAATCGACCGATTTACCCAGCGTGAACCCCACGAAGGAGAACCGGCAACGGAGAAAACGGTTATTCGGATTTTGCACAACGACAATTACCTCTTTATCGGTATTCAGTGTTACGATTCCCACCCGGAGCTCATTATTGCCAAGGAGATGGAACGGGACGGGAACCTGGGGATTGATGACAACATTACTCTGGTGCTGGATACCTACCGAGATTTCCGGGCTGGTTTTTATTTCCAGATAAATCCCAACGGGGCGCTGTTCGACGGCCAGCTTTCCAGCGGCGGTGATGATATGAATCGCAACTGGGACGGAATCTGGGATGCCCGGGCGCACATTACCGATTGGGGATGGGAAGCGGAAGTGGTGATTCCCTTTAAATCTCTGCGCTTTAAAAAGGAGAAGGTACACCGCTGGGGGCTAAATGTGCGGCGATATCTGGCCCGGAAGAACGAGCAGGATTTGTGGCAGGCCTGGTTACGCAATCAGGGGGTGCGGCAGCTTTCCGCTGCAGGCGAGCTCATCTTAAAAGGCGATTTGAAACAGGGTAAACATCTGGATTTGAAACCGTATATCACCACCGGAGTGCAGCGAGCCGAAGAAGATGGGGCGCAACTGGATACCCACTTTAAGACGGGACTGGATGTGAAGTATGGTCTTTCTTCCAACCTTACGCTGGATTTAACCCTGAACACCGATTTTGCCCAGGTGGAATCCGACCGGGCAAAAATTAATCTCACCCGCTTTAGCCTGTTCTACCCTGAGAAGCGGGATTTCTTCCTGGAAAATTCGTCTAATTTTAATTTTGGTTCCTACCACCGGGTGATGGCGTTTTACAGTCGCCGGATTGGCCTCAGTCCGGATCGGGAGCAAATTCCCATCCTGGGCGGTGCCCGGCTCTCCGGCAAAGTGGGCGGTACCAACATCGGATTCCTGAATGTGCAAACCAGAGCGGATAAGGGAATTCCCTCCACCAACTTCACCGTACTCCGCCTGAAGCAGGACATCTTTCGCAAGTCCTATGTGGGAATGATTTTTACCAACAAATCCCCGGCAGATACCGGAACGGTTAATCAGGTAGCCGGTGCCGATATCGAGCTCTCCACTTCGCGTTTTATGGGAAATCGCAATCTGGTGTTTCATTCCTATTATATGAAAACCATCGCCCCGTTCCCCCAGGCAAACGACCATGCTTTCCGCGCTTTTGTGGATTACCCCAACGATCTGTTCGATAATTTCATCAGTTACATGGAAGTGGGAGAAAATTTCAATCCCGAAATGGGATTTGTCTGGCGGCGGAATATCCGCACTGTGTACGGACATGTGCGCTTTATGCCACGCCCCAATTTCCTGAACATTCGGAAATTCATCTTCCAGTTGCGAGGGTATTACACCACCGATTTCGATAATGTGCTGCAGACGCGGGATTGGGAATTCCGTCCCTTTGCCTTTGTGCTGCACACGGGCGACGAAATGGAATTTAATATTCAGCACAATTACGACCGGCTGGAAGAGGATTTTAATATTTTCGAAGATTTTGTGATTCCCGCTGGAATTTACCAGAGCCTGCGCTATGAGTTGCAGGTGTACAGTGCCCGTCGGCGTCCTGTTTCCGGCGGATTGGAGTGGAACGAGGGGGAATTTTACACCGGCCATCGGCGGCGTCTGGAATTTGTTGGGCGCTTGCGCCTGAATAAATATGTTTCCCTCACCGGCGACTATCTGCGGACGGATATTCGCCTCTCCGACGGGAAATTTACCACCCACGAAACCTCTGCCCGCCTGAATATCAATTTTACTCCCCGCCTTACCAGTCGGCTTTTTGTGCAATGGAATAATGAAGACAATGAGCTGAATTTCAACTTCCGGTTACGCTGGATTCCCCGCCTGGGCAGCGATGTGTATCTGGTGTACAACGAAATTCAGGAAACCGATGTCCCGGGTTTCCGGAGCCAGAACCGCGTTTTGATGGCTAAATTTATTTACTGGTTTGGGATGTAAAATTTTGGCAGAACCTCCCGCCAAAATTTTGGTTTTTTCTGGAAATTTTGTAAATTTTAAAAAATGGAGGGTTCTGCTATGAAATCATCGCAATCTTCCGTTTTTAATCACTTTAAATTGTACCTTCTTTGTCTTCTCCTTCCCATTTTTTGTTATGCTCAACAGGCACCACCTCCGTTTTATCCCGGTTCCTTAAAAGCCGGGGATATGGTTAAAATTGAACAATCGGAGGGGGAAGTGATTCAAGGGGTTATTCAGCAGGTGGATTCTACCAGTTTAACGCTTGCCAGGGATTCTTTACCGGAGATAGTGGTACCGTTTGGTGAAATTCAACGTTTATGGTACCGGGCGCGCTCAGTGAAACGGGGAGC